>JAFRTA010000430.1 GCA_017427315.1 Clostridia bacterium | reverse complement strand
ACGGCTCTTTTTGGCTGTTTCCCGCCCTTCGTCCTTGCTTTTGTCGTATTATCAAGGCAGATCAGGCAGGATTGGAAAAAACCTGCCCTGAAAAACCGATTCGGGGTCGACTCTCCTTGCCCTGTGCATTACGTTCTTTCCCGATAAAACAGAAAAGATCCCGCGATCGGACGGGATCTTCTCATATTTCATCCTATCATATTTCAAACGGACGCGCGAGGACGTGTTTCATCAGAAACGGACAACCGACGACAGGAAACGGCGGTCGGAAATCGGAGACAAATCTAATCCTTCGTCACGTACAAAAATCCCGTGATCTCCCGTTTCCGGTCCAGACCGGAGTTCAGGACAAGACCGTTCCAGAGCATCGCGGAGGAGCCGCCGCCGTCGAGCGCGATGCCGAGCGTACAGCCGAGAGATTCGAGCAGGTCGCCCGCCTCCCAATACTGAAGGCCTCTCGACACGCCGTCGGAGAATTTACCCTCCGTGACGACGATATAGATCTCGCCGATCGCGCCGGTCGCGCCGATCAGCGTTCGCTGGGTCGATTTGCCGCCGTCCTTTCTGAGATAGACCGATTTGCCGTTTACGACCAGCTCGGTCGTGGAGAACTCGAACGAATCGGTATACCCGAGCCTCGCGAGCTCGGAAAACAGTTTATCCTGCCCGGCGGACAGGATCCCCGTTTTCTGGGAATACAGCGCTCTTGCCGTGGAAACGCCGTCGTTGTAAACGACGCCGTTCCGGATCACGCCGGCTCCGCAGCCTTCGGCGTAGTCGCCGTTCACCGCAAGAAGACAATCGTTCCTCGAGACGAACGAAGCGATCTTTTCTTTCTCGCCGTATCTGCCGCGCGCCATCGCCGTTTTCATTCTTGCATAATCCGTCATGCGGATATGCGCGATATAACACCACGCGCCGACGTACCACCGTTTTTCGACGGTGACCGAGATCCCGCCGTCCGAATAGCGCAGCGGGAAGGTAAGGCCGCTCGGATTGGTTCCCCCGGAAATCGTCGTCGGCAGGCCGAGCGCGGACGGCGCGAGGAATGCGACTGCCGTAAGGGTGTTTTTCGTAAACGGATCGAGCTTCGCCGCCGCGCGCAGGATCGTTCTTGCGTCGACCGCATTGACCCGCCCGTCGCCGCTCACGTCGGCGGCGCGTTCATATATGCCGGAAAGCAGTTCAAGCTGCGCCGAAGCGCGCAGCTCGTTCCTCGCGTCGGCGGAATCAACTTTTCCGTCGCCGTCGGTATCGCCGGGAACGATCACGGTATACGCCGTCCCGTCGGCAGTCCCGACAACGACGCCGGTGGCGACCGTTCTTCCCGCGGCGAGCACAAAGCCCTGCGCGTCGCAGACTGTCACGCCGCCGAACAGCGCCTTCACGTCAGCGGCGGTCTGCCCGGGCAGGAACACGATCTGCTTCGTGCCTTCGTTGACAAGCGCCCGTTCGGGATCGCCCGATACGAGCGCTCCCGTTCCGTCCGCCGCGGCGACGGCCGCGCCGCCGCACGGGATCACGAAAAAAAAGATCGCGAACGCGATCAATGCCGCAGTGATCTTTTGCAACCCTTTCATATGATATTCTCCCCGACAAATCAGTATTTATAATGATGCGCCTGTTCGAGCATCATATCCTTGACCTTCATCAGCCTTGCGGTGGACGAGCGCTCGTTTTCGTCGAGCTTCATGGTGATATAGCGGATCGTGTCGGCGTAATTCGGGATCATCACGTGCTCGAGGGCGTTGACGCGCCTGCGGGTGCGCTCGATCTCCGCCGCCATCATCTGGCAGGATTTCTCGACCTCGGCGAGGCGCAGCATCTGCGGGAACACGTCCGCCAGCGCTTTGACCGCCGCATCCAGATCGCAGGAGGTCTCGGCGTAGCCGTAGGAATAGATGTCCCCCTCCCCCGCGGTCTTGAACTTCGGGCTGTACACAGGGATATCGACGCTCATGATATTTTTCGTCTCGACCTCGAGAGAAAGCCCCTGCTTCGGCATCGCGAGGGCGGTGTCGAGCGCGTATTTCGGCATGGATGCGCCGGCGATCGCCATATGCTCCGCCGCGGCGGAGATCGATCTCTCCACCTCGGCGCGCAGGGTTTTGTTCTCGCGCACGAGCTCGAGGAAGCGGCGCATCAGCTCGTCGCGTTTGTCTTTCAGCAGTTTATGTCCCCGCCGCGCCGTCGCGAGCTTCCCCTTGAGCCGGGTCAGCTCCATGCGGGTCGGGTTTACGTTCAGGATGGCCATAGACGAGCCCCCTTTCTTTTTTCTTCAAATACTGATTTGTCGAGGTCTTTTCGCGGTGGTGGGCTGACAATTTGTAGGGACCGGCATGACGGTCCGATCGACGGCGAAGGCATCCCCACCCATGCGGTGGGGGTGGCGAGGCGGAGAATTCAACCTGCCGAACGCACAGCGTTTATCTATTATCATATGTTGGTTTATTCGCATCTCGGCATTCCTCACCCACCCGCAAGGGGTGGGGTTCGGAACACCGGCGGACCGTCATGCCGGTCCCTACATTCCGTGTGCCCAACGCCTCGACAAATCAGTATTTGTCGTAATACTTCTCCAGCCACTCGTCCCGGATCCGCTTCAGCTCGCTTCGCGGCAGGATCTTCAGCAGCTTCCAGCCGATGTCGAGGGTTTCCTCGATCGAGCGGTCGGCGCCAAAGCCCTGCGCGACGTATTCCCTCTCGAATTCGTCGGCGAACTGCGCGTATTTCTTATCGATATCCGTCAGGGCGGCGTCGCCGAGGATGATCATCAGCTCCTTCGCGTCCTTGCCGCGGGCATAGGCGGAGAAGAGCTGGTTCATCGTGTCGGAATGGTCCTCCCTCGTCTTGCCCTTGCCGATGCCCTTATCCTTCAGCCGCGACAGCGAGGGCAGCACGTCCACGGGCGGGTTGACGCCCTTGCGGTAGAGCTCGCGGCTCAGAATGATCTGCCCCTCGGTGATATAACCGGTCAGGTCGGGGATCGGGTGTGTCTTGTCGTCCTCGGGCATGGTCAGGATCGGGATCATCGTGATGCTGCCCTTGACGCCCTTCTGCCTGCCCGCGCGCTCGTAGAGCGACGCGAGGTCGGTATACATATAGCCGGGATAACCGCGTCTGCCGGGCACTTCCTTCCGGGCGGCGGAGATCTCGCGCAGCGCGTCGGCGTAGTTGGTGATATCCGTCAGGATGACGAGCACGTGCATGCCGAGGTCGAACGCGAGGTATTCCGCGGCGGTCAGCGCCATTTTCGGCGTTGCGATGCGCTCGACGGCGGGGTCGTCCGCAAGGTTCGTGAACACGACGGTACGGTCGATGGCGCCGGTCTCACGGAAGCTCTTGACGAAGAAATCCGCCTCCTCAAAGGTGATGCCCATGGCGGCGAACACGACCGCGAAATCGTCGTCGGTGCCGCGCACGCGCGCCTGACGGGCGATCTGCGCCGCGAGGTTCGCGTGGGGAAGGCCCGAGGCGGAGAAGATCGGCAGCTTCTGCCCGCGCACGAGGGTGTTCAGCCCGTCGATCGCGGAAACGCCGGTCTGGATGAACTCGCTGGGGTATTCGCGCGCGGCGGGGTTGATCGGCCTGCCGTTCACGTCAAGCCGCTTTTCGGCGAGGATCTCGGGCTTTCCGTCCTTGGGTCTGCCGAGGCCGTCGAACACGCGTCCGAGGATATCGGGCGAGACGGGCAGCTCCATCTGCTTGCCCGAAAAGCGCACGCGGCTCTGCGTGAGGTTGATGCCCGTCGAGCTCTCGAACAGCTCGACAAGCGCGTTCGTGCCGTCGATCTCGAGCACGCGGCAGCGGCGTTTTTCGCCGTTTTCCAGCTCGATCTCGCCGATCTCGTTATATTTGACGCCCTCGACCTCGCGAACGAGCATCAGCGGTCCGGAGACCTCCTGAATGGTTCTGTATTCTCTCGGCATCAGGCATCCTCCTTTTCTGTCGCAGCAATGATTTGCGCGTTCAGTTTCTGAAGTACGAGCTCATAACGCATGTCGATCTCATCCTCCGGGGTATACTTGAACCGTCCGACGGACTCGCGCTCCGACAGGTTCGCGAGCTCTTCGATATCCGCGCCTTTTTCCAGCGCTTTTTTGCACTCGTCGTAATAGTCGAGGATCAGCCGCATCATGTAAAGCTGCTTTTTCAGGCTGGTGTAGGTGTCGACCTCGTGGAACGCGAGCTGATGCAGGAAGTCCTCGCGCACCGAGCGCGCCGCCTCCATTTTCAGGCGGTCTCCGGGCGAGAGCGCGTCCATACCGACGAGCTTGACGATCTCGTCGAGCTCCGCCTCGTCCTGCAGAAGCCCCATCAGTCTGCCGCGCAGCTTCATCCAGTCCTCGGAGACGTTCTCCTCGAACCACGGCGCGAGCGCGTCCGTATACAAAGAATAACTCGTCAGCCAGTTGATCGCGGGGAAATGCCGCTTGTAGGCGAGGTTCGCGTCGAGGCCCCAGAAGACCTTCACGATGCGCAGCGTCGCCTGCGAGACCGGCTCGGAGATATCGCCGCCGGGGGGCGAGACCGCGCCGATGACCGAGAGCGTGCCCTCGCGCTCATCCGCGCCGAGAGAAATCACTCTGCCCGCGCGCTCGTAGAACTGCGCGAGGCGGCTGCCGAGGTAGGCGGGATAGCCCTCCTCGCCGGGCATCTCCTCAAGTCTGCCGGACATTTCGCGCAGCGCCTCCGCCCAGCGGGAGGTGGAGTCCGCCATCAGGGCGACGGAATAGCCCATATCGCGGAAGTATTCGGCGATCGTGATGCCCGTATAAATCGACGCCTCGCGCGCCGCGACGGGCATATCCGAAGTGTTCGCGATCAGCACCGTGCGCTCCATCAGGGATTTGCCCGTGTGCGGGTCGATCAGCTCCGGGAATTCGTTCAAAACGTCGGTCATCTCGTTGCCGCGCTCGCCGCAGCCGATGTAGACGACGATATCCGCCTCCGCCCATTTGGCGAGCTGGTGCTGCGTCACGGTCTTGCCGCTGCCGAACGGGCCGGGGATCGCTGCGACGCCGCCCTTCGCGAGCGGGAACAGGCAGTCCACCACGCGCTGGCCGGTGATGAGCGGGCGGTCGGGCGAGAGCTTGCGGGCGTAGGGCCTGCCGCGACGGACGGGCCACTTCTGCATCAGCGTGAAGTCCTCGCGCGCGCCTTTTTTGCCCTCAAGTGTATATACGGTATCGGCGACCGTGAAGTCGCCCTCTTTGATCTCGAGCACCCTTCCGCCTTTTCCGGGCGGCACCATGATTTTATGCAGGACGGTGGCGCTCTCCTGCACCTCGCCGACGATATCGCCCGCGCCGACCGTATCGCCGACGCCGACGAGCGGCGTGAAATGCCATACTCTGTCGCGCTTGAGCGAGGCGACGTCGACGCCGCGGGAGAGGTTGTTGCCCGAGACGCGCATCAGGTCGTCAAGCGGTCTCTGAATGCCGTCGAAGATGCTGCCGATCAGGCCGGGGCCGAGCTCGACGCTCATGGGTTCCCCCGTGCCGACGACCGGCTCGCCGATGCCGAGGCCCGAGGTCTCCTCATAGACCTGCACGGAGGCCCTGTCGCCGCGCATCTCGATGATCTCGCCGATCAGCCCCATCTCACCGACGCGCACCACGTCGTACATATTGGATTCGGACATTCCCGAAGCGACCACGAGCGGGCCCGCGATCTTGGCTGTTTTTCCGCTGCTCAATAAACTCACCGTTCTTTCGTAACTTACTTTGACAATATATCCGAGCCGACCGCTTTTTCGACCGAGCGGCTCACCGCGCGCATTCCCTCGCCGGTGTTGCCGCGCACGCCCGGGATCGGGATGATCGCCGGCAGCGGCTCGTCTCTGTATTTTGCAATGATATCCTCCGCGAACGCCGCCGCGGCTTCGGTGATGTAGATCACCGCAAAGCTCCCCTGCGTGAGGGACTGCAGCGCCGCGCGCACTTCGTCGGCGGATTCGGCAGGATGCACGTGCATCCCCAGCGCGGCGAAACCGCCGATGCTGTCTCTGTCGCCGACCACTGCGATATCATACATACTGCTTCCTCACTCTCTGTCTGATCCGCTCCGTGGGCAGTCCCAGCCTGCGGCACGATAATACGATGCGCAGGTTGTTGATCTCCGTCCGCTTCGCGTAAAAATAGGCGATCAGCGGCTCCGGGCCGAAGCTCATCATTTTCGCCGGCAGCGTCAGCCGCGTCAGCTCGTCGTCGCAGAATTTTTCAAAATCCGCGCCTGACGAACGAAGCGCCTCCGCCGCGTCCCCGAAGCCCTCCGCGTCAAGATAAGAAATCAGCGCCTCGACGCCGTGCGCCGCCGCATCGATCAGGGCTTTTTTCCCGATTGCGGGGCACGGGCAGATCGCGTCATCCAAAAACCGCGCGTCCTTGCCCGTATACGCGGCGCGGTAGGCAATTTTGACGTCTTTCAGCGCGCAGGAACGCTCGGCAAGAGCGATCGCCATGGCGCATTTCGTTTCCCCGGCGCGCTGCATCGCCGCTGCGGCGGCCGCACGGTCGAGAAATACGTCCGCAGCCTGCCCGTCGTAGAGATTGATCAACAGCTCGTAGGCTTTATCCGCGTCCCCCCGCAGGAACTCCGGCAAGTCGCCGAATTTTTTCGCCAGAACCGCGTTCCTGACCGCCTCGGCTCCGGCAATTCCGCCCGGGCCGTAGCCCGCGGCGACGCCGTGCGAGGAAACCAGCGCCTTGAGCGCAGCCTTGAGGTTGTGATAGTCATTGCCCACGAGCATGAAATCCACGACGTTTTTATCCGGCGAGATCTCGCGGAGGAACGCCGCGAGCTGTTCCGAGGCGCGCGTGAGCATCGCCTCGTCGTCAAGCGACGCGTCGTAGCCCTTCTCGCCGATCAGGCGGCGCGCTTCGGCGTCGCTCTGCGCTTCGATCAGGCGGTCGAGATCCTTTTCGCCGATGAGATGATTCTCTGCGACGCGGATCTTCGCGACGGCGAAGGCAAATTCCGTATCCTTCATGCCTTCGCCTCCGTTACGGGAACAGCGCCTTACGCGCGTTATCCCTGATATCCTCCGCGAACTCCGCCGCAAGAGAATCAAAGGAACAGTTCCACAGTATTTTTCCGTATTCGAGGATGAGCCCACCGTCGATATCGACGCCTTCGCCGCCGATGACGAGGCTTTTCCCCTCGCCCAGCGCCGCGTTCAGCTCCGCCGCGAAGCTCTCGGGCAGACGCGCGAGATCCTTTTCGCTGAGGCGGACGACGCCGCTGCCGTTTGAGGCGTATTTCACCGCAAGCGCTTTGAGCACCTCAAAATACTCCGCGTCGGGCAGCGCCTTGAGCTCCGCGAGCGCACGGGCGATCACCTCGTCGATTTTCGCGTTTTTTGCCGCAAGCACCGCGGTCGCGGCGGCGTTCTGCCCGCCGACCTCCGCACGGGAGACGACGTTCTGCGCTTTTTTCTCCGCTTCGCGGACGATCTCGTCCACGAGTCTTTCCGCCTCGGCCTCGGCCGCGGCGGCGATCTTTTCGCGTTTTTGGGCGGCGGCTTGCGCCTTTTTTTCGGCTTCCTCCGCGCCTTGCGCGGTGATTTTGCCGATGATTCTATCAAGTCCGTCCATAATCGACCTCTGAAACGTTTAGATTTTGATACCCGTGATGATCAGGATGGAAACCAGCAGCGCGAGGATCGCGTAGGTCTCGACCATCGCCGCCATAATGATCGCCTTACCGTTCTGATCGGGCTTTTTCGCGACGATGCCGACGCCCGCGGCAGCCGCGCGCGCCTGCGCGATCGCGGAGAAGAAACCGCCGAACGCCATGGGCATCGCTGCGCCGAAATACATCAGCCCCTGCTGCCAGGTCAGCTCCGCGGGAGAACCGCCGATCACGCCGATGCGGCTGAGAAGCAGCACCGCGACGAGCAGACCGTAAAGGCCCTGCGTGCCGGGCAGGAGCTGCAGGATCAGCGCCTTGCTGAACTTCGAGGGGTCTTCGGAAACGAGCCCCGCGGCAGCCTCGCCGACAAGGCCGACGCCCTTTGCGGAGCCTACGCCCGCAAGCGCTGCGGAAAGAACCGCGCCGATGATCGCGATTGCCAGACCTAAATTACTCATTGATGATTTCCTCCTTGAATTTTAAGTGCTTTGTATTTACCGTGAGGGGTGCGAACGCTCTGCCGCCGCCCTCATAGAATTTTGAGAAGAACTCGACGAACTGCAGACGCGCGGTGTGCACGTAAGCGCCGAGCAGATTGATCGCCATGTTCGCGATATGGCCGATCGGGAATACGACGATAAACAGCAGGATCTTGACGATCGGGTTTTCCATCATGCCGCAGACGAGATTGATCACGCTCGCGATGCTGCCCGTGGCAAGTCCCAGCGCCAGAAGACGCGAATAGGAGAGAATGTCTCCGAGGTACCCCGTCGCCGTATTGTACAGCGCGTAAACGCCGCCGAAAAGCTTCGAGAAAATGTTTTTGCCCGAGCGCCCCGCCGTCAGAATAAGCAGAACGACGCCGACCGCGGAAACGATGAGCCCGATCTTCGAGATATTCGCCGGAACGGTATTGATGAAGATACCCGCGCCCGCCGGGGCGACGCCGCCCACGGTGAGCATGATCGGGATGGAATCACAGAACGCATCCGCTTTTCTGCCCTGCTTCCAGTTTTTATAGAACAGCACGCCCAGGCCGACGAACAGGTGGATGATGCCCAAAAGGAATGAGAACAGGAGAAGCTTGATCGGGTCGGAGATGGGCTCGAACCACAGCGCGGTGGAACCGATCTCTTTGCCGAACTGCCGGGCGATCACCTGCGGCGCGTCGCCGAACCAGCTCCCGAACAGCGCGCCCCAGAACAGCGTCGAGATCCCGCAGTTGCGGAACATGACCAGCGAGCGGCGCAGCGTGCCCTCGACCGTCGTCTTTTTCAGCACGATCCAGGTCGCGACCGTCATCAGAAGCCCGTAACCCGCGTCGGATAGCATCATGCCGAAGAACAGGTAATAGAAGAACGACATGACCGGATTCGGGTCCACGTCCGAGCGCGTCGGCAGCGCGTACATCTCCGTTATGCCTTCAACCGGCTGCGCGAAGGCGTTGTTGCGCATCAGCACGGGCGCCTCCTCGTCTTCGTCGGGCTCGTAAACCCGGATCGCGGTGACGAATTTTTTCTCGAACTCCGCCTGAATTTTATACGCGCAGTCGGCGGGGATCCAACCCTCGATGATGAAGGTGTTCTGCGTCAGACCCATTTTGCCGATCGCCTCGTATTTATCGGAACGCAGGCGGAAGTAATCCTCCGCAAAATCCATCTGCGGCTCGACGCCGGAATACGCTTTGATGCTCTGCGTGCATTTTTCGACGGTCTCCCGCTGCGCGGCGATCCGTTTTTCGTATTCCGCGATCCGCTCCGCGGGCGTATACGACCCGGTCTCGGGCGGCGGCGTGAAGCCGGCCTCGCGAAGACGCAGCAAAAGCTCCTCCCGGTCGTCTTTATGGCAGAGCACGGCGAAATTGACCTTATTCCCGAAACGGGATATCTCGACAACGGAAACGTCGGCCTCTGTCAGCGACTGTATATATTCGCCGCTCTCTTCCCGGCTTTCAAGCGAACCGATCAGACAGGCCGTCTCCCGCGTGCCGGAGAAATCAAGATCCACGTCCAAATCCCGCCACGGCAGCAGCGCGTCGAGTCTCGCCTCATTCTTACCGATGGAAGCGGTCGCGGCGGCTGTTTTTTTATCCAGCTCGATGATATCGTAGCAGCATTTGAGATAATCGTCGACGTCGTTCACGGTTTTGCCGAAGTCGTGCTTGTCGATTTCCTTCCTGCCGGAAAGGCCCGCGAGCAGCGGCTGCTTCTGCGGCGCGTACCGCGCAAGGATCTCCCGCGCCGAGAGCACGGCGGCGAGATGCTTTTCGAACGTCGCGAGATTCGACGCCGTGTTCATCTTCACCAGACGCTCGTCTTTGATATCGCAGAACTCTACGACGCCGCGCCGCTGCAGACGCTCGATCAGCCGTTTACTGTCGGACAAAAGCGCGATGATCTCTATTTTTTTCATTTCGACCTTCGCCATGTGCATTCCCCCCTTTCGTTCAGTGGTTGATGGTTGCCGGTTGTTCGTTGCTTGTTGTTCGTTGCCGGTCGACGGTTTACAGTCGACGGTTTACGGTCGGCAGTCGTGAAGTCGTGTTGCCGGTTACAGCGGTCAGCTCGTGAAATATGAGATTGACTGTTCACTTTTCTCTGCGGCGAAGCCGCAAATCTCCGCTCTCCGCTCTCCGCTCTCCGCTCTAACCGAGGATCGTGTCCTTCACCGTCTGCACCGCGGCGGGAACGCGCGCCTGCGCCTCGGCGTTCATCACGGCGATCCGCTCCTGTGCCTGCTCCTCGTATTCGGCGTAGATCCCGCGGGATTTTTCTTCTGCGTCGGCAAGCAGCTTTGCGGCGTAGGTCTTCGCCTCCGCCGTTTTTTGTTCAATCAGCGCCTTTGCTGCGGCGTGCGCCTCTTTCTGCGCTCTTTCGTTACAGTCTTCGGTTTTGGAAAAAAGCTCGCTGACGTCAGCCTCCGCCTGAAGGACCTTATCCACGTTTTCTGACAGCATTGCAGCAATCACCTCCGCATTTTTCACAGAAAGGGAGCCGGCTCTGCAGACAGCTCCCTCTAATACAGTATTTAATATATATAATTTATCATATCACAGATTCTTTGTCAATGTTTTCTCTTTAGAAATTGCCAAATAAATTTACACGATTCCCCGCCGCATACGTATACTGTATTGAACGTTTTCCGAACGGCTGCGCCGCGCTGCGGGCGTGTCCCGAACGCACGCCGTCGGGCGCCGGGCCGTTCGGTTTTCGACCGAAAAACGCGGAGGGATCGATTATGGATTATTTCGTCGACGGAGCGTATCTGCGCGCATTCGGCGCAGCCGGCGGCGTTTCTTTTTTTCACGAACACATTGACCCGTCAAAACTGAAGCGGCTTTATCTGATCAGAGGCGCGCGCGGCGCGCTTTCCTCCCAGCTTCTCTGCGGCGTGCGAAGCCGCCTGCGGCGGAACGGACTGCGGGCGGTGCGTGCGCTCAGTCCGAGAAGACCGGGCGGCGCGCAGGCGCTGCTCCTGCCCGGAACGGGTATCGCACTGACCGACGCGTCTTATCCGGACGCCCTCGAGCCTCGATTCCCGATCGCGGCGGAGACGACGGTCGACACCGATCCGCTGGTCGACCGCGATACGCTGCGGCGCTTGAGAAGCGCCGTCGAGCTTGCCGACGCCGTTCTCGGCAAAGAAGAACGGCGGCTTTGCAGATATCTTTCCGCGGCGGAAAAAATATACGCCGACACGGCGGAGGTCGTTTCGCCGTGCGTCGATACGGAAAAGATCCGCCGGTACGCAGCGGGCTTCGCTGCGCGTGAATTTCCGCGGAAAGACGGGGACGGAACGGTGAAGCACCTTTTTCTCTCCACGCCTGCGTATCGGCGGGTCGACGAGGCGTCGTTTGCCGATTTCCCGCGGCGGATCGCCGTGGAAGACGCGCACGGACCGGCGGCGGAACGGGTGTTCGAGCTGCTCGCCGACGCGGCGACTGCGCGCGGACTCGACGTATTCGCCTGCCGAAGTCCGCTGCTGCCGACGGCAAAAACGGATCTGCTTCTGGTACCCGCGGCAGGCACGGCTTTTTTCGGCGTCAGCGGCGCGGCGGCGCCGTTTCCCGACGCGGAACGCACGATCCACACGGCGCGTTTTCTCGACCGCACGGCGCTCTCGGGCCATAAAAACCGGCTCGCGTTCGACAAAAAAACGCTCCGCGAGCTTTCGCGCGGGGCCGTTGAAACCGCGGAACGGATCTGTGAGCTTCAAGAGGTCGTCGACGGATTCTATCTCACCGCCGCGGATCTCGACGGTCTGAACGCGCTCGCGGAAAGAATTGCGGATGAAATATGCAAATTCCGATTTATCGCAGAGCGATAAATCGGAATTTACAGTCTCAAGCCCCGACTCCCGAGATACAAACTGAAAGTCTGTGCGCCTCAATAAAGAAAGCTTTTAGAGATGAGAGATAAGAGATCAGAACGAAACCGAAACGCAGTGCATATATTCACGTTCCTCGTCTCTTATCTCTGAACTCTTTTCTTTTTGCTCTGTTCAGTTTATCGCCTCGGGACTCGGGACTTGAATTCTGATTCAGCTCCGCTCAATCAGAATTTACCGAAATACCGCGATCACCGACATGAGCAGCGGGGCGGCGTAGACCAGCAGCAGCGCGCCGACCCAGCCCGCGAAAAACACGAACATCGCGAAAAACTCCAGAAAACGGCTGCGTTTCAGCGCGATCCCTTTCAGCTCGAAGAACGCCAGCGCCGCGCAAACGAGCAGCGCCGCCGCGGAGATGAGCACACCGTATTTCAGCCCCTTCGGGGTGAATTTCATCGTAACGAGCGACGCGCCCGCGCCGACGCGCACCGCGCAAAGATACCCCGCCGCCTGCTCGACCGGCACGCTTTCGCCGTTCACGGAAGCACTCCAGCCCTCGTCGTAAGAGACGGGCAGGAGCAGATATCCCGCGGCAGCGGCGTTCTTGACGTCGACGTTCACGCTGCGCCTGTCGGCGGTCAGATGCGCGCCGTATCCCTTTTGCAGCGCGTTCAGCGCCTCGAGCTTCGGCACGGAAAGCAGCCCCATCGCGTAATCGCTCTTTTTCGCCGCGTCCGTGATCCAGTCCACGCGCACCTCGACCTTTTCGCGGTCGAAATACCCGAGCAGCAGACAGTTGTTGTTATATTCCGAGGTATAGGTCTCGTTGCTTTCCTTCTGATAGGACGGCACGGGAACCGTCTCGCCGTTCACAACGAGACGCATCCCGCCCCAGGCGGCGTACGGAGCGGTGAAATAAAGCGCCTCGCGCTCCCCCGCTTCCAGAATAAACGTCGTCTGATCCCGCTCGTCCGTCCGCGCGGAAACGATCTGCGGCGTGTTTTCAGCCGTGCGGATCAGCGTTCCGTCGCCGCCGAGCGCGGCATAGATCCTGTTCTGGTTTTCAAAAATCTCGCCGCACCTGCCCGAGACGGAAATCCGGAAGCCCATATCGGGATCGTCCGCCAGCAGCGCGTTCGGCAGGGATATCCGGTTCTCATAAAGCCGGTAACCGTCCGTCTCGCCCAGAAAACGGTACAGCTCCCCGTTCAGCTCCCGCCGGGAAACGGT
>JAFRTA010000429.1 GCA_017427315.1 Clostridia bacterium | reverse complement strand
TGTTCCGCTCCATCGGCGCGGGGCTCGGCGGAACGCCCGCGCAGATCCTGCTGCCGATGTTCGTCTATTCCACGTCGATCGACGCCTCGGGAGCAGAGGTCAAGAATCTTGACGCGCAGAAGATCCTGATCGGAACGATCATTCTCGCCGCGCTGAGCATCCTGATCTATCAGTTCAGCTATAAAATGACGCGCGAGCGCGTCGCCGCCGCGCCGAACGAGGCGAAGGTGAACGTCGGCAAAACGGTGCGCACGCTGCTGCGGAACCGCCCCTTTATCATGCTCTGCATCGCGTCGATGCTGTTGATCGCCGCGCAGTTCTTTACGCAGTCGATGTATAACTATCTTTTCAAGGACTATTTCAGAAAGCCCGGTCTTTACGGATTGTTCACGGTCTTCACCTATCTGCCTATGGCGCTGCTGCTGCCGGTGCTGCAGCCGCTTGTCCGCAAATTCGGCAAAAAAGAACTTTGCGCCGCGGGAATGCTGTTCTCCGGGATCGCGTACCTTGTGTTATGGGTGATGAAAACGACGAACGTTTGGGTATTCCTGGGGTTCTGCTTCCTTGCGGGTCTGGGCATGACGTTCCTGGTGCTTGAGGTCTGGGCGCTGGTGACGGACGTGATTGACTATCAGGAGCAGCTTTCCGGTCAGCGCGAGGAGGGGACGAGCTACGCGTTCTTCTCATTCACAAGAAAGCTTGGTCAGACGCTCGCCGGCGTGCTCGGCACGCAGATGCTGGTATGGATCGGCTACGACGCGAAGGCGGTAACCGACGAAGCCGTGACAAGGATGTATTCCCTTTCCACGATACTGCCCGGCGCAATGTGCCTTGTGATGGCGCTGAGCCTCGGGATATTCTACCCGTTGGGTAAAAAGCGGCTCGCCGAGCTGTTCCCGGAAAAATACGATACAAAAGAGCAGTAAAAACGCATGATCCCGGGCATCGCCCGCATGAATATAATTGCATTAAAAAAGGAGAATTCGCAATGAAGTATTTTCTTGACTCTGCAAAACTGGACGAGATCAAAGAGGCCTACGCCACTTTCGGCATCGACGGCGTGACCACCAACCCCAAGCACGTGATGAACAGCGGCAAGCCCTTCCTGACCGTGGTGAAGGAGCTGGCGGACTGGGTGCGTGCGGAAGGGCTTGAGGGGTATGAGAGGTTCCCGATCTCGATCGAGATCGATCCGCACCTTGACGACAAAGACGAGATGATCGCCATGGCGGAACGGTTCGCCGCCGTGAGCCCCAACTTCGTCATCAAGATCCCCTGCACCGCGGCGGGCGTCGCCGCGGCGAGAGCCCTTGAAAAAAAAGGCGTCCGCACGAACCTGACGCTCGTTTTCTCGCCCTCGCAGGCGCTGATCGCCGCGAAGAACGGTTCTCTGTTCGTCTCGCCCTTCATCGGTTGGAAGGAGGACAACGGCGAGAGCTGCGAAAAGTATATTTCCGATATCGTGAAGATCTACAAGAATTACGGTTTTTACGGCAAGACCCAGATCATCTGCGCCGCGATCCGTTCGCCGAAGCAGATCGTGGACTGCGCCGTCGCGGGCGCGGATATCGTGACCGCGGGTCTCGCGGTTTACAAATCGAGCATCGCCCATCCGTATACCGGGCAGGGGCTCGGTATTTTCTGCGACGCTTGGGATCACACGGCGACGGAATAACGTCCGGAACACGGACGTTATTCCGCAGTGAAATGTGAGATGTGAACTGTGAAATGTATTAATTCTGATTTTTCAATCTATAAATCAAGTCGCGAAGCGACTTCCGAAACTGACAACTGATCACTGACCGCTGACAACTGCAACGCGATTCATTAAGGAAAGAGGATATAAATGAACATTGGTTTTATCGGTCTCGGCATCATGGGCGAATCCATGTGCGAGAATATCATCAAGAAACACGACGGCAAAGTTTACGTCTTTGACGTGATGCCGGAGAAAACGGCTCTGCTTGCCGAAAAAGGCGCGGTCGGATGCAAAAGCGCCCTCGAGGTCGCTGAAAACAGCGACGTGATCATCACCATGGTTCCGAAGTCGGAGCACTCCCGCGCGGTCTGCGAACAGGTCCTGCCGGCGATGAAGTCGGGAAAGATCTATATCGACATGAGCACGATCGACCCCTCCGTTTCCGTGGAGCTGTCGAAGCTCGTCAAGGCGGCGGGCGCGCAGTTCGCCGACGCGCCGGTGGTGAAATCGAAGCCCGCCGCAATCGCGGGAACGCTCGGGATCTACGTCGGCTGCGACGAGGAGCTTTACGAAACGATCCGCCCGATCCTCGGCTATATGGGAAATAACGTCATCCGCATGGGCGGCAACGGCATGGGCCTTGTGATGAAGATCTGCCACAATACCCTTGTGGCCGAGATCCAGAACGGCGTGAACGAAACGCTGGGCCTGGCGACCCGCTGCGGCATTTCCGCGGACGACTTCAAGACCGCGATCTCCTACGGCGGCGGACAGAATTTCTACCTGGACGGACAGGCGGAAAAGCTGCGCGACCGGGACTGGACCACCGCGTTTTCCCTTGAGAACATGAACAAGGATCTGGGGATCTGCGCCGCCCTTTCCGAAGAAAAAGGATTCCCCATGCCCGGCATGGAGAACGCCCGCCGGGTCTACGCCGAGGGCATGGAGCGCGGCATCGGCAAGGAGGATTTCCGCGCCACCTACAAAATCGTGAACAAAGAGGTAGAATAAAATGAAATACAGAGCGAAAATCGGCGTTTGCTGCCTGGGACGATATACATATGACGTGGCGGCCGCGCTGGAGATCTATAAGGCCGCGCAGGCGGACCTGAAAACCATCGACGATATCGACTGGGTCGTGATCGAAGAGCCCGTCATCGAAAAGGCTGAGGCGCAGAATGCGGCGCAGACCTTCAAATCCGCGGGCGTTGACGCGGTGGCGATCATCAGCGGTACCTTCCATCTGGGGCATCTCGCCCCCACCATCGACCGGGCGGTCAACAAGCCGATCCTTCTTTGGGCGTTCAACGAGCTGCCCTACGACGGCGGAAAGATCCGTCTCAACTCCGTCTGCGGCATGAACCTGAACGCGTCGAACCTGTACAAATCCGGCAACGACTGTTTCGACTGCGTGGTATCCGATACCATCGACCGGGCGTGGGTGGACGCAGTGCGCATGCGCGCCGCCATCGAGCACGCCCACATCGGCGTGGCGGGCTACCGTGCGGACGGCTTCTTCAATCTGGATATCGACGAGCTGGACAATTTCCGCAAGACCGGCGTTCTGCTGGACCACTACGAGCTTTCCGATATGTTCTCTTCGCCGGTAGAGGACGAGGTCACAGCCGAACGCGAGGCGCAGGTCAGGAAGCTCTTCAATTGCCGCGGCGTGACCGACGAGCAGGTGCGCAAGGTTGCGCTCCTGTGCGAGACTACGCAGAGATTCCTTGACGAGAACAAGCTGGACGCGCTGGCTGTTCGCTGCTGGCCGGAATACGCGAAGACCTACGGCATCGCTCCCTGCGCGATGATGTCGGTCCTGCAGTCCGACGGCAGGATCCTCGCCTGCGAGGGCGACGCGGAGGGCGCGGAGACGATGCTCGCCGCCGCGGCCGCCGGGTGCGAAACGCCGTTTCTCGCCGATCTGTCGCAGGTCAACTTCGAGGAGAATTTCGCCCTGATGTGGCACTGCGGCGTTGCGCCGGTAAATCTCACCGACGGCGTGTGCGACTGCACCCTTGACACCTATTTCGCGGGCGGCAAGGGCGTGACCGCGGGCTTCGTGATGAAGAGCGGCAAGGCGGACTTTATCCGCATCGACACGGCGCGCGGCAAAACGCGGGTATTCCTCGCAAGCGGCGTTGCGGAGCCGATGGAGAAGCAGCTCTCCGGCACCTACGCGAAGGTGCGTTTCGACTGCTCGGTCAAAAAGCTTCTCGAGACCGTCACCGAAACCGGCGTCGCGCACCACATCGTGATGTGCTACGGCAGCTTCATGGAGACCTTCCGCAAATTCGCGAAGATGATGAATTGGGAGACCATCGAGCCGTAAAAACGCCGTTTCAGCGTACCGACGGTTCGGACAGTTATGGACCTGAAAAAAATACTCTTTCTTCTGGTGGTGCTGCTGGCAAATATCATCCAGGGCATCACCGGTTTCGCGGGCACGGTGCTGGCGATGCCGCCCTCGGTGCTGCTGGTGGGGATGGATACGGCGAAGCCGATCCTTAACGCGCTGGGGCTGCTTTCCGGCATTTGGGTCGCCGTGACGCAGCGAAAACATATCAAGACTAAAGAATTCATCAAGGTTACCGCAGTGATGGCGGCGGGGTTGTTTGCGGGAATGTTCGTGCGCGGCTTTTTTGAGGGCCAGACAAGGCTGATGCACATAGTGCTGGGGGCCGTTGTCGGCATGATCGGCGCGGTGGGTCTGTTTCACAGCTTTTTTCCCCACAAGCACGATCCCGACATGCAGCCGCACCCGCGCCGCAGCGTTTCCGGCGGCGCGTATCTGGTGGCGGCGGGCGTATTCCACGGCCTGTTCGTCTGCGGCGGTCCGCTGATGGTCGCCTATCTGCAGGGCAGGCTGAAGGATAAGAACGAGTTCCGCGCCACGGTATCCTGCGTCTGGATCGTGCTGAATTCGATCCTTCTGATCGACGATCTCCGTCTGGGGCATTGGAACGCGGGCACGCTGCGTCTGCTGCCATGGTCCGCGGCGGTCCTGTTCGCGGGCATGTTCCTCGGCGGCCTGCTGTATCGAAAAATGAGCCGCGAAGCGTTCATGAAGCTGACGTTCGCGCTGCTGATCGTTTCCGGCATTTCACTGTTTCTATAAAAAGGATGAAAAAAGGAGCCTATGAAAACTACGCTGTATTTTTTCATTCCGTGTTGTAATACCGTATGATGACGTTGTCATTAAAAAACGGCGGTCAACCGGTAAAAGCAGCAAATAAAACACGTTTGCCTGATAAAAAAGACCTTTTTTCGTTGGGTCTGTTTTTGGTATTGGCAGGCGCGCTGCTTGCTGCAGTCTTCTGTTTTCCCGTTTCGGATGATGAGTCGTATATCTGCGCCATGACACAACGGTTTCTTGCGGGAGATAAAATGTTCGTTCACGAATGGCAGATCACACAGATATGCACTGTCTTTCTGCTCCTTCCGCTGAAACTGTTCCACTTGTTGAACGGCAGCACCGAGGGCATCATTCTTTATTCACGTCTGTTCTTTGCCTTCTGCGATCTCGGGATCTATCTTTTTCTATGCCGAAAAATAAAGCATTTGTCCATGTCTTTGATACTGTCCGCCTTTCTGTTTTGTTCGGACGTGTTTCTTCTCAGCTTCAACTATTTTTTCGGTTCGCTCTTTTTCCTTTGTATCGCCTTATTTATGCTCGTATTTCCGAAAAGACCTCTTTCCGGAAGAAAGCTTTTGGTCATCGGCGTCGTTTTTGCCTGCGCTGTATTGGAAGAACCTCCTTTTGCGTTCGCATACCTGATCTACGCTTTTCTCGTTTTATTCCGCCGGCTGAACTTTCAGCGAAAGGATCGCGCTTCCGTCTTCTTTGAACGGTATTCTTTTTTGTTTGACATCCGTTGTCTGAAATGGATCACGATCGGGATCTGCGTTTCCGCCGTTCTGTTCCTGATCTGTCTGAACCGTTTGACGCAGCCTGACCTTGCCGTTCAGCTTTTACCCACGCTTTTATCGAGCCGTGAACACGCGTTCACTCTGTTCGGCAACCCGGTGAACATTCATAAACTGAAGGATCTTGCGTCGTCGTTCCATCCGGTCAATTTACTGCTCCTGCTTCTTATCGGCGCTGCCGCCTTTTTTCTGCGTAAAAAGCTGCGGGAGCATTTGCCGTGGAGGATCGCGATATTCTGCGCCGCGCTTCTGGTCTTCTGTTCCTGCTACCTGCACGCGGCGGTCAAACATGAGGTCAATCCTTATTTGAACCGCGTGCCGATCCTGCTTTTTCTTCCGACTTGCTTCTCGGTCTGCAGACAAAAAGATCCCCGAATGGTCTTTCTTTTTTCCGCGTCCGTTATTTGTTCCGTATTTGTCGATCTCTTATCCAATACATGGATTTTTTTTGCCGGTAGGCTTGCATACTTTCCGCTGTTTGCCGCGATCGGACGGTTTCTTTCGGAGACCTTATCGGAAATAAATGCAAAACCGGCAGCGCTTTCTTCGCGGGAAAAACGGCAGAAGCGTCAGCGGATCGCGCAGAAGATCACGGTCTTGCTGGTCTTCTCAGTATTTTTCTTTTTTAATATTGTATATCTGAGTTCGGCATTCGTCGATTTGTTCGATTCGTCTTTCGGCAGCGAAACGTTCTCACGCGGACCGTATCGGGGATTGAAAAGCACCAAACAAAACGTCCAGTTTTACGAAATGTTCTTATCCGATCTTGACGATATCGACCGGAAATGCACATCCTCTTTTTATTTCGCAGGATATTTCCCGTCCGCCTATCTTTATTTGGAAAAAAAGACCGTCGGTATCCACTCTGTATACTATGATGATATGGAAAATACAGATTTCCCGATCCGTTATTGGGAATCGTTTCCCGAACGTCGCCCCGAATTTATCTATATCCCAAGATTTGATTCCGAACATCTGTCTGTTTCGTCATCGACCGGAGAATCCGATGAAAACCTCACATTTATCAAAAGCATCAGCGTCTGTGAGATCGAAAAAAGGACCGCTGGATATATCGTCAGGATCGTTAAATGGAACGACCCTCTGCGTCCGCCCGACGGATGAGGCTGTCTAACAGATGCGTGTCGAGACTACGATACGGCAATAGATACCTGATATCGTTTCCGGGATCTCCTCATTCATATGATCCGGAATTTACGGTTGCATTTTTTCAGGCAAGTCTATATAATAAGTATATAGACTTTTTTTGTTTTCGGAGAAAAAGATGGAAGAGCGCAAGAAGCATTTTCTCAAGACCGACCTGTTCGCGCTCGCCGCGTTCGTTCTGTTCGCGGCGCTGCTGATCCGGTCCCTGCCGTACTGGGTCGCCGGGGCGGACGAGCCGTTTTTCTATGCTTTGGCGAACCGGTTCGCGACCGGCGACCGGATGCTCGTCGACGACTGGGACCTGACGCAGCTCTCCTCTGTTTTCCTGATCCTGCCCATCCGGCTGTACCGGCAGTTCACCGGCGGGACCGACGGACTGATCCTGTTCATGCGCAGACTATTCGTCGGCACGGATCTTTTGATGTACTGGGTCGTCTATTTCACCTTCCGCAAAAAAATGAAAGCTGTCGGCGTCGCGGCGGCGACGCTGTTCTGCGCGGATATCCTCGTGCCCGCGATGAGCTATTTCAACCTCTGCGTCTTCTTCCTGACCGGCGCGGCGGTCCTTACGCTCCCGGGATCCCGGAGGCCCTCGTCCGCCCGGCTCATATCCGGCGGCCTGCTGTTCGCCTGCGCGGTGCTCTGCGAGCCGATGTTATGCGCCGTTTACTTTTTCTTCAGTCTGCTCGTTTCGATCCGGACGGTCGGCTTGAAACGCGGCAAAGACCGTTTTTCACGCTTTTCCTTCATCGTCAACGGACGGAGCTGGCTGTTCCTCACCGTCGGCGTCGCGGCGGCTGCGGCGGCGTTCTTCATCTACCTTCAGCTTACGAGCGGGCTTGCGGACGTTTTTCGTCGGCTGCCGGAGCTTTTTTCCAGTGAGGAATTCAAGACGACCTGGTACGGCAGCGCCGGTACGCCCCGGAAGGTGCGCTCCACGATCCATACCTTCTCCCCCGTCGGGCTCGGCGGGCTCCTGCTGCTCCTGCCGGCAAGTCTGATCGCGAAAAAACGCCGCTGCGGCAGGAAAACGGCCCTGCTGCTGTTTCTGCTCGCGCTGCTCGGCCTTACCGTGTGTTACGGCGTGAACGCGTCCCACCTGTTCGACCTGACGTTTTATCCTTACGCGTTCTCTTTGCCGGTCTTCCTGTTCGGCGCGGTCTGCTGCATCCTGTGCGAAAAGAAAGACGACCGGATGCTCGCGCTGTTCGCCGCGACGGCGGTCTGCTCCCTTGCCGTCGATTACATGTCCATCGTCAGGATCGGCTTTGCCGGCAGGCTCGCGTATTTCCCGGCGCTGTTCTTCTGCGCCCGTCTTCTGACGCAGCTCCGCCGCCCCGACGCGCAGAGCGGGATCGCGCCGCGAAAGAAGCTCCGCCCTGTCCTGCTTGCCGCTCCGGCTGCGGCGGCTGCCGTGCTCTTCATCTGTCTTCACCTCGCGTTCTTGTATTCGGTCCCGTTCGGCGAACGTCCGGAGATGCGCGACGTCGCCCGCGGACCGCTGCAGGGACTGCGATACGAGACGACGCAGACCGACCGGATCGAGGCGACCATGGACGACCTGGACCGGATCGGAACGGGCGGCGGCAGTTTTTACTGCGCGGGACAGCTCTCGTGGGCGTATCTGTATCTGGACCGTCCCGCGGGGATCGGCTCGGTCTATTTCTATGACGCGGACAGCACCGGCCGCGCGGTCAGGTATTGGAGCCTCGCGCCGGAACGCCGTCCGGAATACATTTATATCCCACGGCAGGACGACAAGGAGACGGTCGCCGCGCAGGATCTGCACCAACGGCTCGTTTTTTTGGGGACCGTCTTCGATCACCGGACGATCGACGGCAATGCCGGATATCTGCTGAAGGTCGACGGATGGAAACTGCTCTGACGGAACGGCGCAGACGACCGGAATGCGGTCATAAGAGGAATACAACAGCATCGATAAGATCCGCAGACCGGCGATCGACGGCCCGGCCGCAGAGCGGAAGATCGAGAGGAGCCTATGGAACCTACACTTTATTTTGTCATTCCGTGCTATAACGAAGAGGAGGTCCTTCCCCTCTCCGCGCCGGTCTTCCTGCAGAAGCTCGACGCGCTGACCGAAAGCGGCAGGATCGGGAAGGACAGCCGGATCCTGTTCGTGGACGACGGCTCGAAGGACGGCACATGGGAGATCCTGCGCCGCCTGCACAGAGAAAACGACCGCGTCGCCTGCGTGCGCCTGGCGCGCAATTCCGGCGAACAGAACGCACTGCTCGCGGGCATGTTCACCGCGGCGGACCGGGCGGACTGCGTCGTAACGATGGACTGCGATCTGCAGGACGACATCCACGCGGTCGACGAGATGCTCGACCGATTCGAAGAGGGGAACGAGATCGTGTTCGGCGTGCGCTTCAAGCGGGACAAAGACCCCTTTTTCCAGCGGCTGACCTCGGGGCTGTTTTACAGGCTGATGCACCTGATGCGCACGGGCATCATCGAGGGGCATTCCAATTTCCGCCTGATGAGCAGACGGGCGGTGGAGCTGCTGCAGGAATACAAAGAGACCGACTTTTTCCTCCCCGGGCTTGTCGCGAAGCTCGGGCTGAAAAGCGCGACGGTGCAGCACGAACGGTTCGAACGCGCGGCGGGCAAGACCAATTATAATTTTATGCGGCTTCTGCGCCTGGCGATGGTCGCGGTCGCGACCTCCTCCCGCGCGCCGCTGCACCTGATCGCGTTTTTCGCCGTGCTCAGCGGCGCCGCGGCGCTTGCGTCTCTGATCGTATGGATCGTGCTGAGCATAAAGACGGGTGCGTTCCGAACCGATTTGTGCATTCTGACCTGCGTCTGGGCCGCGGCGACGCTTGCGCTCGCCGCGATGCGCGTGATCGGCGGCTATCTGATGCGGACGTATTTTGAGGAAAAACGCCGCCCGCGGTACCAGATCGAAACGACGGTGTTATAAGCGGTATGGGATCGGGCGAAGTCGCGTCCGAAGCCGTCGTCCGGACGCTGAAAGAGCAGTTTGAAAATGACGCCGAGACTTTTCAGCTCGAAGAGGCGATCCGAACGGCGAACACAGAGCTTCTCGCGCTGCAGGACGAATGCGGCAAAAAAGCGCTGAACTCGTCGGCCGACGCCGAACGCTGACTCGCCGCCATGCGGGAGACCGTCGAAAGCAGGACGCTCGACGACAACAACACGGCGGTCGCCGTCGCATTCGGAGACTGACGATCTTCTTCCCGCGTATGCGAAACGAAGCACGGCCCGAGCTTAAAACAGGTTCTATCATATGAAAAGAGCAGAAATCGTGTTCCACGATCTCAAGAACAAAACGGAAGTTAACATTGGCAGGCAGCCGGAGCTCGATCTTGCAAAAGGTTGGGCGGTGATCTGTATGGTCATCATCCACATGATGGGCATTTCAAGAAAACACGAAGAAGTGACATCATGGATCTTTGATTATTTGATCGACACACCGCTGGTCGCCCCATGCTTCGTCTTCTGTCTCGGGATCGGGATCTGCTACACAAGAAAGCGGCCGAAAGAGCTCGTGATTCGGGGATTGGGACTTTTCTTTTCCGGTCTGATCCTGCAACGGATCTTTTTGTTCAGCTCCATGATAGACGTGCTGCAGTTTGCCGGGCTTGCGACGATCGTTATGGCCGCAGTCAAAAAAATAAAGCTTCCGCCCTGGCTGTTTCTGCTTTTTTCCGCAGGGTGTTACGCCGCGCAGGTCATGACAGACGGCATTATCACAGCGCATCCTTTTTTCAATAAGATCATATCTTATATCGTACAACAGGATACGCAAAACTTTTCGCTCTGCGCTTTATTGATCTATGCGGCAGGCGGTTATGTTTTCGGCAGTTATCTTCGCAGACAGCCAAACAAGACGGCCTTCTATCTTACATCAGGCGTCGGAGGAATTCTTTTACTGGGGATCTATTTTTTATGTGGGTCAGATACACTATGGGGACCGGAGAGAGAACGCATAGAAAGAACGCTGCTCGTTCCCATAACCTACGGAACGATCACTGTTTTTCTCTGTGCGATCCATTTTCTTTTAAGGATCCTGCCGGAGCGGATAAAACAGTTTTTCTTCCGATTGAGCCGCAATGTCACCGCGATCTACTGTATCCACTGGCCGATCGCGACCTGGCTGACGTTCCTTTGCCGAGGGATCCTGACGAATCACGTCGGGATCGTATTCCCGGATCACAGCGCTTTCCTTTTGTCGATCCCCATACTGATCGTATCGCTTTTACTGGCTGAACGATATTACAAAATAAAACAAAAGATCAAGCAAGACAGAAGATCGAAAAAGCTTGCGGTCGCCGGACAGAAAAAATGATCCCGAATGGGGATCATTTTTCTTACCGTTATTCCTTTTTCCGGCATACCGCGAAAACCGGGCGGCAGGACGCGGGCAGCGGAAAATCTCAGAACTTCCCCGGCTTCTCGAGCCCTTTGGTATCCATCGGCTTGCCCTCGCGCTTGTTTTTGAGCTGCTCGGTCAGCAGGTCGTATGTTTTTCTCGTCATGGGGTAGAGGAGCAGGAAGACCAGCGAGACCGCGAGCACCGCGGCGGGAATGACCGTTGAGACGTTCTCCATGCCGTTCACGATGTGTTCCGACGGCCGCACGAAGGTCGCCGCGTCGGCGCCGGTCTCGGCGGTCGTGTCGTAACCGTACGCGCTCAGGATCACGCCCTGCAGCAGGATACCGATGGCGGAACCGAATTTCTGCACGAACTGCGGGAACGCGGTGATGATGCTCTCCCGGCGCGCGCCGTTTTTGCCGTGGATGAACTCGTCCGGCTCGACGATATCGTAGGACATGGAGTAAAACACCGTCCAGAAGGTCGAAAGCCCGAGCCCGAGCAGGAAGGGCATCAGCACGAGCATGATCTTGAACGAGCCCATCTGCGCGTCAAGGCCGATGAGCTTCGCCGCGGCGATGCCCGCCGCCGAGATCGAGATGAAGATCAGGCACACGGTGCGGCGGTCGGTCTTTTCGGCGAGCTTCGTCACGGGCGGCACCGTCGCCGCCATGGTCAGCACGAGAACGCCGATCACGACCGCGATGCCGGAGTTGTAATCCGTATCGATGCAGTCGACGACCATATACGAAAGATTGCTCTGCAGCATCGAATTGCCGATCAGGAAGAACAGCACGAACAGCAAAAAGATCCTGACGGGACGCAGTTTCGCGATCTCGATAAAGGAGCGGAGCGTGGACACGACGCCGAGTCCGCGCTCGATTTTTTCTCCGGGCGCGGCGGTCCTGACACGATAAACGCCCTTGAGGGATTTTGCGCAAATAAGTCTCGTGACGACCGTGATGACCGAGATCGCGCCCGCGACGTGGAAATAGGTGATGAAGCCCACGCCGACGAGGGCGGGCAGGATATTCCCCAGACCGATGCAGAACGCGTTGATGAACGCCGACGTGCCGCGGATCTCGGTGCGCTCGTCGTAATCCTCGGTCAGCTCCGCGATCACCGAATAATAGGGGATCGTGCAGATCGTGTAGAACAGCCAGATCAGCATCGAAATGGCCGTATAGAAGATCATTTTCGCCGCCTGCCCGTCGCCGAACAGGGTGTTGCCCAGGCCGTTCCACGCCGGCAGGAACGAGAGCGTCAGCGGCAGCGTGGACTTTTGGATCAGCTTGCGCTTATCGACGCCGGGGCGGTCGGAGAGGTTGCCGAGGATCGGGTCCGTGACCGCGTCCCACGCGATGGAGATGAAGATCACCACGCCCGCAAGATCCGGTCGCAGATGCACGATCTGCACCAGGAACGTGAGGAAACAGGTGTAATACATAATTATACAGGGTCGACTCCGCGGCGATGCCGAAGCAGTAACCCAGTTTTTTGCGCTTTGTCAGCACGGCAGAACGGGAAGACATGAGATCTCTCCTTTTGAAAGGATCCTGACCTGCGCGTCAGCACAGATCAGGATCTATGGTGAAAAATGAGTGTTGAGGGATCTCTTTGTTTACGCTGATAACACCGCAGCGTCGGTCATCAGCAAGAGATACGGGCTCGATCCGGGAGGCAGAGCGTACCCCGATCGTTCTCTCATCCCGCATCCGGTATCTCTTCCGGCGCCTCCGGTACGGGATCCGCCGAGGGATGCAGCTTCTCCGAAAGGCCGATGAAGAAGAAGAACAGCTTTCTGACGAAGTTCTCAAAGGCGGAGAATTCGGTGCGGAACCAGTAGCGGGCGGGACCGTACATATACAGCTCGTCGAAGGTATCTTCGGTCAGTTGGTTCCACTCGTTGTACATCGTCACGCCGTAGGCGAACAGGTCGTCGTGCAGTTGAATGCGCGCGTCCTTGCCGCGGCACACGCCCGCGAATTCGCTCCAGCGGTGGCACGCCTTGACGTAACGCCAGGAAAGCTCGCTGCGCAGGACTCTCGCGCTGCGTGTTTCGTCGTCGGCGACGGCGGCTTTCGCCTCGTTCCAGAGCTTGTCGCATTTCATGACCTGGATCGCGTTCAGCGTGAACGCGTCTTCCATATTGACGCCGATGCCGCAGTGCTTCTTTTGCGCGTCCTTTGTGACGATGGAAAGGAATTCATAGAGCGGTTCGCCCGCGGCGCCGTAGTAGTCGTTCAGGAAGTCTCTCATCTCCCGGTCGTAATCGCAGTAGGGGTCGCGCAGCAGACGGGAGAGCAGATAGGCGCGCAGCTCGCCGAACTCGGTATCGCAGGCGTTGATATAATAGTTGCCCTCCTCATAGACGCCCTTCACGCCGTGCTCGGCGAAGACCTGCATGTTCGTCTGCAGGACGCCGAAGTCGGGGAAGATGCCCATCGTGTGGGAATAGTCCGTCGTGTAGTCCCAGATATAAAGGCGGTCGCAGATCCTGCTCCAGCCCTCGAGGTCCTTCATAAAGCTGACGTTCCGCTCACATTTCGGGTCGTTCAGCGGATGGGAGAAGCAGCACTCGATCGAGCACAGACGCACGATCACGTTGTCGCGCGGGACGACGTTGGTCGGGGTGGTGCGCGTGTACTGATAGGCGAAGGTGTCGATGGCGATGTTGTCGTAACCGGCGGCCTTCACGTCGTCGGCGATGCGGTTCGCGAAGGTCAGCATCGTGCCGGCGTGGGAGCCGTTCGCCTCGTCGAGCGCCTTGCAGGCGTCGCACTCGCAGAATTCCTGGTTGTCGTCCTGCGTCAGGGAGATGATCTGCACGGGCAGGCTCGGGTCGCACTTCGCGGCGCAGAGCGCGAGGACCTCGTCGCGGACGATCTCATAGACGTTCTCGTTGGTCAGGCAGAGCTGCTTCGGGGTGCGCTCGCCGTCGTGCAGGGCGTAATACTCGGGATGGGCGTCAAAATAGGTTCCGCGGGGGCAGAACTCCGTCGAGAGGGTGTGGCAGAGCCAACTGATATAGCCGACCGTGCCGCCCAGCTCCGTGGAGATCGAGCGGTAGACGCTGCCGTTCAGGCCGTTGGCGAGGGAATACTCCACGCCGCGGGGCGAACGCCAGTCGGTATCGGTATACTCAAACGCGGGGACGTAGGAGATATCCGCTTTTTCCGGCAGCAGGACGCTGTCGCGGCTCTTCGAGAATTCGGAGGAGATATAATATCTGCCGCCGCCGAACTGACGGATGAAGTCGTACACGCCGTAGATGTTGCCGCGCACGCCCGCGCCGACGATGGCGACGCCGCCGCCGTAAGATTTGATGACGTAACTGCCGTCGGGCATTCCGGCAAGGTCCGCGTCGACCTTGTCGGTCCTGCCGACCGAGATCTCATACGCGCCGCCGGGATTTTCCGTGACGACCTCGTGTGTCACGCCGCTGATTTCGGCGATCAGGTCGCGCAGGCGGTTCGCCGCGGCGGATTCCTGCGCTGTGGCGTCCGCGGGAATGAGGATGACCGCGTCGTCGGGCAGCAGCGCTTCGTCTGCTGCGGAGGCGCCGAGCGCCGACGTCAGGCACGCGCCGAGCATCAGCGCGGACAGAATTACGGACAAAAGCTTTTTCATATATCAACACTCCTTTGCCTTTATTGTAACATATTTTATATAAAAATCAATCGTCTTTTTTTCCGTTTATGTGGATTATTTGCAAACCGAGCCCGGGGCGCGCGGTCCGGAAAATACGGAAAACGTCCGTAATCCGGCCGGGCGCGGCCTTGCATGCCCCGTTTGCCGATGCTATACTGATATCGTGAAAAAACGGCAGCGGAGACCGAAGGCGTTTTCCGTTTTTTTCGGAAAGGAGAGGTGAGGGGAACGAATTCAAAAGAACCGGTCGCGTTCGCGCGCGAGAACCCGCGCATCGGTTCGGTGGACGGCGGTACGCGGATGAAACAGGTGATGGAGCTTCTGCTCGCGCAGCC
>JAFRTA010000047.1 GCA_017427315.1 Clostridia bacterium | reverse complement strand
GCTCCGCTAAATCAGAATTTCACTACTCCGATCAGATCGCCGTCCGTCTCGTCGAAAATATAAACGTCGACGATATCGCCCTCATTCAGTTCTTTTTTCGCAGTGAATTTCACTTCACGGTCGATTTCCGGCGCGTCGGCGCCGCTGCGGCCGACGTAGCTGTCGCTGTAACCGTCGTAGCCCTCGACGATTACCCGCTGCGTCGTACCGATTTTATCCGCGCCGACCTTCTCGGTGACGATGCCCTGCTGCTCGTTGATGATTTCCGCCCGGTCGAGCTTTGTCTGCTCGTCGAGCTGCCCGGGCAAGCCGTAGGCGAGCGTACCCTCCTCGCGCGAGTAGGGGAAGCACCCCATCCGGTCGAACCGCGCCGCCTTGACGAATTCCGAAAGGGCGGTGAACTGTTCCTCTGTCTCTCCCGGGAAGCCCGCGATCAGGCTCGTGCGGATCGTGACGTCCGGGATTTTCGCGCGGATCTTTTTGAGCAGCGCAAGATACTCTTCTGCGCCGCCGGGCCTGCCCATCTGCCGCAGGATCTCCGGGTCGGCGTGCTGGAACGGGATATCTATATAATGTAATATCTTCGGTGTGTACGCGATCGCGTCAAGAAGCTCGTCCGTGATGCGCTCCGGGTAGCAGTAAAGCAGGCGGATCCACTCGATCCCGTCGATATCCGCAATCCGTTTGAGCAGCGGCGCGAGGGAATACGTGCCGTAAAGGTCTTCGCCGTAGCGGCCCGTATCCTGCGCGACGACAATCAGTTCCTTCACGCCCTGCGCGGCGAGCGTTTCCGCCTCGGCGAGAACGTCCTCTTTCGGGCGGGAACGGAACGGCCCGCGGATGCGCGGGATCACGCAATAGCTGCATCCGTTGGAACAGCCCTCCGCGATTTTCAGATAGGCGTAATGCGACGGCGTCGTCAGGATACGGTCGCCGTTTTCGGGCAGCTCGGTCTTTTTCGGAAAAATCTCGGTTTTCTCGCCCGTCGCGAGCAGCTCGTCGAGAATGCGGACGACGTCTCCGTTCGCGCCCAGCCCGCAGACCGCGTCGACCTCGGGTATCTCTTTCATGATTTCCTGCCGGTAGCGCTCCGCAAGGCAGCCGGTGACGACGACCTTGCCGATCATACCGTCCTCTTTCATGGAAACCATATCGAGAATGCTTTCGATCGCCTCTTTCTTCGCGTCTTCGATGAAAGCGCAGGTGTTCACGAGCACCGCGTCCGCGCCGTCGATATCTTCGCAGAGCTCGTAGCCCGCCGCCGTCAGCGAGGCGAGCATCCGTTCCCCGTCGATCTGGTTCTTCGGGCAGCCGAGAGATATAAAGCCGATTTTTTTACGCATCGTAAAATTCCTCCGTGTCGGAAACCGATTCCAGCGCGGTCTTGACGTCGCCGTAAGCGTATCCCATCCGGACCAGCGCGGCGAAGACGCGCCGCAGCCCTTTCCCGTCGCCGACGTCGTTTTTGAATTTCGTTTCCAGCAGGAGCGTTATCTCCTGCGCGGGGTCAAACGCAAGCGCCGCTGCCGTTTCCTCCGCCTGCGTGCGGGAAATGCCCCGTTTCTGCAGCTCCGCGGTGATGCGCGCGGGGGCGTAGTGCCGCTGCTCGAGCATCTGTTCGGCGAGAAGCTGAGCCAGCTCCCCGTCGTCGATCAGCCCGAGCTCCTTCGCGCGCTCCACGGCGTGGTCGATGGCTTCGGGAGTGAAATTCTTTGCAAGCTTCATGCGCACGTTCCGTTCGGAATACGCCCGTGCGGAGAGATATTTGAACGCGGCGGCGCAGCATCTGCGGCGCTCGTTTTCCGTTTGTATCTCCGTCAGGCGCTCCTCGTCGATCTCGTCCTCTTCGTAGATGCCGAGCGAGTACCAGAACGTCGGGTCGCACACAAAGACTTCCGCGCCGTCGGCGAGCACGGCGATCTTGCCGCCCTTCGCCTGTTTCGTCGTAATAATCATACGGAATTATTCGTCGTCGTCCACGGTGATGTCGAGCATCGCTTTCGCTTCCGCTCTTGAGATAGCGTCGGCTCTTTTGTCTGCGGACGGAACGATCGCGTCGGAGGTTCCTTCGTCGTCCGCGGGCTTCGCGGCGGCGCCGGTGCGTTTTTTCAGCTCCGCGCGCACGAGCGCCTCGATTTCGTCCGCAACGTCCGGGTTCGTGCGCAGGAACTGCTTGGTGTTGTCTTTGCCCTGCCCGAGCTTTTCGCCGTTGTAGGAGTACCACGCGCCGCTCTTTTTCATAATATCGTATTCCGCGGCGATGTCGATCAGCTCGCCGAGCTTCGAGATGCCCTCGCCGTACATAATATCGAATTCCGCGGTCTTGAAGGGGGGGGCGACCTTGTTTTTGACGATTTTGACCTTGGTGTGCGCGCCGATGAACTCGCCGCTCGAGTTTTTCAAAAGCTCTCCCTTGCGCACGTCGATACGCATGGAAGCGAAGAATTTGAGCGCCCTGCCGCCGGTCGTCGTCTCGGGATTGCCGTACATCACGCCGATTTTCTCGCGAAGCTGGTTGATGAAAATAATGATCGTATCGGAGCGGGAAGCTGCCGAGGCGAGCTTGCGCAGCGCCTGCGACATCAGACGGGCGTGCTGGCCGACGTGGCTGTCGCCCATCTCGCCCTCGATCTCCGCGCGGGGCACGAGCGCCGCGACCGAGTCGACGACGATGACGTCGAGCGCGCCGGAGCGGGTGAGCCCTTCGGCGATTTCAAGTCCCTGTTCGCCGCTGTCGGGCTGCGAGACGAGGAGCGAATCGATATCCACGCCGAGCTTTTCCGCATAGACGGGGTCAAGCGCGTGCTCCGCGTCGATGAACGCGGCTTCTCCGCCCGCCTTCTGCGCCTCGGCAACGACATGGAGCGCGAGCGTCGTTTTACCCGAGGATTCCGGCCCGTAGATCTCGATGATCCTGCCGCGGGGGAGACCGCCGATGCCCGTCGCCGCGTCAAGCGAGATCGAGCCGGTCGAGATCGCCGCCACATTCAGCGCGGAAGACTCGCCCAGCCGCATGATCGTGCCCGTGCCGAAACGCTTTTCGAGCTGCGCGATCGCCGTGCTCAGGGCCTTTTCTTTTGAGGTTTCCTTCTCGGGTTCCGTGCCCGCGGTTTTTTTCTTGCTGACTGCCATAATGAGAAATCCTTTCACTGCGAATTATTTAATATACAATCATATATTACAACAGAATTCACGGAAAATCAAGAATAAACGCCGATCTGCCGCGACAAAACCGTTTTGCCGGGATACGAATCGGCGAAAACGGAATAAGAACAAATGTTCTAATTGCAATTATATCACATTTTTCGTAAAATGCAATAGTTTTTACCTGATTTCACAAAAAAAATTCTTTGCAAAAAGGCTTGCATTTTCGTTTTGTATCTGTTATAGTATATAAGCAATTTTTTCAAGCGTTAAAGGAGGTGCTCCGTATGGCAAAATGCGACGTGTGCGGCAAGGGCGTTACGTTCGGCATCAAGGTGTCCCATTCCCACAGACGTTCCAACAGAACGTGGAAGCCCAACGTTGTCAAGGTCAAAGCGATCGTGAACGGTTCTCCCAAAAGAATCAACGTTTGCACCCGCTGCCTGCGCTCCGGTAAGGTAACCAGAGCCGTCTGAACCCGAACCATACCGGTCACGCCCGCAAAACGCGGCGCGGGCCGTCTTCGGAGAAAAACGCCTGTCTTTTCAGACGGGCGTTTTTTGTCGCCGAATTCGTGTGCGGTGAAGCCTTTTCTTTCTCCCTTCTGCGGGCGTATGTCCGTCTGCCAATCGGGCTTCTGGCGCTCCTGCGCCCGAAGCTTTTTTTCTTCTGCGGGCGTATGTCCGGCCGACCGTTTTTGTCGCCGCGCCCGTTCTGCATTCTCCCGGAATCGCATATACTGTTAAAAAAACGATGCGGAAGGATGCGTATGATGAATATGACGGAGCAGACGGCGATTCCGAACAGCCTGGTGCTTGAAGACAGAAAACGGCTCACGGTGGAGGGCGTGCGGGAGATCGGCGCCTATGACGACGCGAGCGTCACCGCCGAAACGGACGTCGGGCTCCTGACGATCCGGGGAACGGGATTGAAAATCATGAAAATGAGCGTGGATTCGGGGGAGCTGTCGGTCGAGGGAAATATCTCCGAGCTGTCTTTTGCCGACGCGCCGGAGGATGCGGCCGGCTTCTGGCGAAGGGTGTTCCGTTGAATACGGCGCTGACGCTGTACGGGTTTCCCGCCCCGTTGCAGGTCAGGAGCCTGCTGTATTTTTTCGGCGTGGGCTTTCTCGCCGGCGTGCTCTACGACCTTCTGCGGATCGTGCGTCTTGCCGCGTCCGCGGGGCGGCGGGCGCTGTATGTGTTCGACGGCGTGTTCGTCCTGCTCTTCGGCGTCATGATTTTCTGCGCCTCGATGGCGGTGAGCTGGGGGGAACTGCATTTTTTCATGCTGGCAGCCGCCGCGGTCGGGTTCCTCGTCTATTATACGGCGCTTGACGGGCTCGTCCGCCGCGTTACGGACCGGGCCGTCGCCGTGCTTCGGCGGGCGGGACGCGTCGTTTTTCGCGTTTTTTCGCTGCCCGTCCGAATATTCGTTCTTTTTTTTGCCGGAATCGGCAGTTTTTTGTCATTTCTACTGAAAAAAATAAATATTTTTATAAAAAAAGTATTGCAAAAAGTATTTCATATCATGTATAATATATCTAAAATGTATCCGATATCAGGCAGAATCGGGAAATCGCGGCGAAGGACGGGAACGGCACCCAATGAGAAACGTTAACAGGCAGCGCAGAGGTCTTGTTTTCGGCAGATGGACCTTTTTATTGATCATCCTCGGCATTTTTGCCGTCGTTGTATTTACGGTTTATTGCTGCTCCGTACAGAAAAAAATCAATATGAAACAGACGGAGCTGATGCAGCTTGAGGCGGAACGCGATGAGCTGATCGATGAAAACGAAGAGCTGCGCGCGATGAAGGCCAAGGGGAAAGACGACGAGAATATGGAACGCGTCGCGCGGGAAAAATTCGGATACATCTATCCCGACGAAAAAGTATACGTGATCTCGCCTTAAGGCTTTTCGCGGCTCTATGAATTCCGATCAGGAGGAAAACAGGATCGTATGCAGGTTAAACGCGGCGCAGTCGTTGATGGAGTCGTCACGGGCATCAAAACCTTCGGAGCTTTCGTAAAGCTGCCGACGGGGGAAACGGGCATGGTGCATATTTCCGAAGTCGCATCGTCTTACGTCAGCGATATCGGCGATTTCCTTGCGGAAGGGCAGGAAGTGCGCGTCAAAGTGCTCGGCGAAAACGAAAAGGGCAAGATCTCACTGTCGATCAAGCAGGCGCAAAGCGGCGACGCGGCGCCCGAGAAGAAAAGCCGTCCCGTCAAAAAAGACGCGCCCCGCCGCGGCGGACGGCCGCCGGTATGGCAGGGCGTGAGGCAGCAGGCGGATCCCGCTGATATGAGCTTCGAGGATATGCTGGCGGCGTTTAAAAAAACCAGCGACGAGAAAATGAGCGACCTCAGACGCGGCGGGGGAGAGACCCGCTCGCGCAGAGGGAACGGGAATAAATCATGAGTAAAACCGCACCGGCGATCGCCGGTGCGGTTTTTTTGCGTTTTGCGTTTTGCGTTTTGCGTTTTGCGGGTTGTGTTTTGCGTGTTGAGCGTTGCGTTCGGTAGTCGGGATTTCCGGTCCGGGCAGCGGTCTTCGCAACACGCAACAGCAAAACGCAAAATACCGTCCCGTATCCATTAACGATCAAAACCTCCGATTCTCGCAGCGGTCTTCGCAAAACGCAACACGCAATACGCAAAAACGCAAAATATCGTCCCGTATCCCTCCGAATTCATCGGAAAACCACATGATATAGTATCCCCGACGCCTTCGTTTCCCTCCGGTGATGTGCATTTTCGCAAAACGCCGGTCCATTCATTCGCGCGATATTGTATGATACGCCGAAGTTATTTTTTCATGTCGAATGCTGTTGACTTTATGCACGGGTTGTGATAAAGTTTTAACAGTGAGTGAATAAACTGTTGCGAAAGGATATTTCGTCGTTTGTCGCTCTTTTCGGTTTCGTATATGTTAAATATTAACATATAAATTTCTAAAGTAGGAGAAAAACGAAAATGAAAAAAGTAATTGCTGTTCTTCTCGCAGTTGCGATGCTCCTCGCTCTCGCTGCCTGCACCGGCGGCAAAAAAGAGCCCGCGAACACGGACGAGCAGACCACCGCTGCTCCCGAAGCGAATGATCTTGCAGATCTCAAGGTCGGTTTCATCTTCCTTCACGATGAAAACTCCACCTATGACCTCAACTTCATCAACGCTGCGAAAGCCGCCGCCGCCGAGCTCGGCCTGAGCGATGAGCAGATCATCCTCAAGACCAACGTTCCCGAGGGCCAGGAGTGCCAGGATACCGCGGAGGATCTTGTGGACGCCGGTTGTTCCATCATCTTTGCAGACTCCTTCGGCCATGAGGATTTCATGATCGAGTCCGCGAAGGCGCATCCGGACGTGCAGTACTGCCACGCCACCGGCACCAAGGCGCACACCGAGGGCCATGCGAACTATCACAACGCGTTTGCCGCCATCTATGAAGGCAGATATCTTGCCGGTATCGCCGCAGGTATGAAGCTCAACGAGATGATCGAAGCCGGCCAGTTCACCGCCGAAGAAGCGAAGATCGGTTACGTCGGCGCTTACACCTATGCGGAAGTTATGTCCGGTTACACCTCCTTCTTCCTCGGCGCCCGCTCGGTCTGCCCGACCGCCACGATGGAAGTTACCTTCACCGGCTCCTGGTACGATGAGACCGCCGAGAAGGAAGCCGCCAACAAGCTGATCGCCGACAACTGCAAGCTGATCAGCCAGCACGCCGACTCCATGGGCGCTCCCACTGCCTGCGAGCTTGCCGGTGTTCCCGACGTTTCCTACAACGGCAGCACGGTCGACCAGTGCCCGAACACCTTCATCGTTTCCTCCAGAATTGACTGGACGCCTTACTTCGTTTATGCGATCAAGGCCGCCGTTGCCGGCGAAGCGATCGACACCGACTGGACCGGCACCATCGCGACCGGCTCCGTCGTTCTGACCGATATCAACGAGAAAGCCGCCGCTGCGGGTACTGCCGAAGCGATCGCCGAAGCGAAGGCGAAGCTTGAGGCAGGCGAGCTGCACGTCTATGACATCACCACCTTCACCAAGGACGGTGCGCAGCTTGATTCCTACCTTGCCGACGTGGACACCGACGCTGATTTCACGCCCGACACCGAGGTCATCAAGGACGGCTACTTCCACGAGAGCGAGATGCGTTCGGCTCCTTATTTCGATATCGAGATCGACGGCATCACGCTGCTTGACAGAAACTACGGCTGATTTTAACGCCTGCAAACGTTAAGATACGACCGCGGGGGTGGGGAAACCCGCCCCCGTTTTTTTCCTTTATTGATGCAACAGGGACCCGATTGTTATTTCTTCAGAGGTGAGACGGATTATGGCAGTTCCCGCGATCGAACTCAAGGGCGTGACGAAGCGATTCGGTCACGTCGTCGCGAATAAAAATGTGGATCTCGTCGTGAACCGGGGAGAGATCCTCGCCATTCTCGGCGAAAACGGCAGCGGCAAAACGACGCTGATGAACATGATCTCCGGGATCTATTATCCTGACGAGGGGCAGATTTTTATTGACGGCGAAGAAACGCAGATCCGCTCGCCGAAGGACGCGTTCGCGCATCGGATCGGCATGATCCATCAGCACTTCAAGCTGATCGATCTGTTCTCCGCGACGGAAAACGTCATTCTCGGCATCAACAACGGGAAAAAGTATAATATCAAAGAAGCCGAAAAGCAGGTGCGCGAGATCACGGACCGTTACGGTTTCATTCTCGACCCGCAGAAAAAAATATACGATATGTCGGTTTCCGAAAAACAGACGGTGGAGATCATCAAGGTGCTCTACCGCGGTGCGGATATCCTGATCCTCGACGAGCCGACTGCGGTCCTCACTCCGCAGGAGACCGAGAAGCTCTTTGCAGTTCTGCGCAGGATGCGGGAAGACGGAAAATCGATCATCATCATCACCCACAAGCTGCACGAGGTGCTCGCGATCTCCGACCGCGTCTCCGTGCTGCGCAAGGGCGAGTATATCGCCACGGTCAACACCGCCGACACCGACGAGTCGCAGTTGACCGAAATGATGGTGGGCAAGAAGATCTCGCTGAACATCGAGCGCACCGATCCCAAGGAACCGACCGACCGGCTCGAGGTCCGCGGCGTGAGCTGTGAAGACAGCATGGGCGTCCGCGTGCTCGAGGACGTGACCTTTACCGCCCGCGGCGGAGAGATCCTCGGCATCGCGGGCATCGCGGGCAGCGGGCAGCGTGAGCTTCTCGAGGCCATCGCGGGGCTGCAGAATACGAGTACAGGGGATATCCTTTATCACAACCCCGACGACGGGCAGACCGTCGATCTGCGGCACAAAACGCCCACCGAGATCCGGGAGCTGGGCGTGCGCCTTTCCTTTGTGCCGGAGGATCGCCTCGGGATGGGCCTTGTCGGCAATATGGATATCATCGACAACATGATGCTGCGCAGCTATAAAAAGGGCAGATCGGTCTTCCTTGCCCGCAAGGAACCGCGCGGACTTGCCGAGAAGGTCATCAATGAGCTCGAGGTCGTCACGCCCGGCGCGACGACGCCCGTGCGCAGACTTTCCGGCGGCAACGTGCAGAAGGTCCTTGTCGGACGCGAGATCGCCTCGCAGCCGAAGGTGCTGATGGCGGCGTATCCGGTGCGCGGACTTGACATCAACTCTTCCTATCTGATATATAATCTTCTGACAAAACAGAAGGAAAACGGAACGGCGGTCATTTTCGTCGGCGAGGATCTGGACGTGCTGATCGAGCTGTGCGACCGCATCCTCGTGCTGAATTCCGGCAGAATCACCGGGATCGTGGACGGCAGGACCGCAAACAAAGAGGAGATCGGACTGCTGATGACGAAAACGGCTCACGGAACGGAGGCGAAGACAGATGCACATAGTTAAACGGGATCAAATGGCATGGTATAAGTCGTGGCTGATCCGCGCCGCAGCGATCGTCGCGGCGCTGATCGTGTGCGCGCTCGTCACGGTCCTTTTGACGCATAAGGATCCCATCAAGGTCTACGCGACCATGTTCAGCGGCGCGTTCGGCACGCCCCGCAGGATCTGGAACCTGCTGCAGAATATCGCGATGCTGCTGTGCGTTTCCCTTGCGGTGACGCCGGCGTTCAAAATGAAATTCTGGAACATCGGCGCCGAGGGGCAGGTGCTCGTGGGCGGACTTGCCACGGCTGCCTGCATGATCCTGTTCGGCGGGAAGATCCCCAATGCGTTGCTTATCCTCGTGCTCGTGGTCGCGAGCATCCTCGCCGGCGCGATCTGGGCGGTGATCCCCGCGCTGTTCAAGGCGAAATGGAATACGAACGAGACGCTGTTCACGCTGATGATGAACTACGTCGGCATTCAGCTTGTCTCCTATTTCTCGATGTACTGGGAAGCGCAGAAGGGCTCCGGGCAGATCGGCATCATCAACCAGTCGACGCGCGCCGGCTGGCTGCCGAGGATCGGCGAATACGAATACCTTCTGAATATCCTCATCGTCGCCGTGATCACGGTGCTGATGTATATCTACCTCAAATACAGCAAGCACGGCTATGAGATCAGCGTCGTCGGCGAGAGCCAGAACACCGCGCGTTATATCGGCGTCAACGTAAAGAAGGTCATCATTCGCACGATGATCCTCTCTGGCGCGGTCTGTGGCATCGCGGGCTTCCTGCTCGTGAGCGGCACGAACCACACGATCAACACCACGACCGCCGACGGCAGGGGCTTTACGGCGATCATGGTCTCGTGGCTCGCGAAATTCAACCCGCTGTTTATGGTGCTGACCTCGTTCCTTCTGGTATTTCTGCAGAAGGGCGCCAACGAGATCGCCACGGTGTTCGGCCTGAACAAGTCCTTCTCCGATATCCTGACGGGCATTATCCTGTTTTTCATCATCGGCTGCGAGTTTTTCATCAATTACAGGATCGTTTTCCGGCATTCTCATAAGGAGGTAAAGTGATATGTTTACTTCTGCAACGGTCATCACGCTGATCCAGAGAGCGATCATGCAGGGCATTCCGATCCTTTACGGCTCCACCGGCGAGATCCTGACGGAAAAATCCGGGCACCTGAACCTTGGTATTCCCGGCATTATGTACGTCGGCGGTATTTCCGGCGTCATCGGCTCGTTCCTGTATGAGAACAGCCTGCCGTCGCGCGACGCGATCAATCCGTTCCTTGCGGTGATGATCCCGCTGATCTGTTCGATCGTCGGCTCGCTGCTGATGGGCCTTATTTACTGCTTCCTGACCGTGACGCTGCGCGCGAACCAGAACGTGACGGGCCTCGCGCTGACCACCTTCGGCGTGGGCTTCGGCAATTTCTTCGGCGCGTCTCTCGTGAAGCTGACGAACAGTGAGGTGCCGTCGGTCACCCTGACGAACACCAGCCGGTTTTTCCGGGCGTCGCTTCCCTTCGCGGACAAGCTCGGGTGGTTCGGTCAGATCTTCCTTTCCTACGGATTTATGACGTATCTCGCCATCGCGATCGCTTTTATCGCGGCGTATTTTCTCAAAAAAACGCGCAGAGGCCTCTATCTTCGCTCGGTGGGTGAAAATCCCGCCACGGCGGACGCCGCGGGCATCAACGTCAACCGTTACAAGTATACGGCGACCTGCGTCGGTTCGGTCATCGCCGGCCTCGGCGGTCTGTTCTATGTCATGGATTACGCCACGGGCGTGTGGTCGAACGAGGGCTTCGGCGACCGCGGCTGGCTTGCCATCGCGCTGGTCATCTTCGCGATATGGAAACCCAATTTCGCCGTACCCGGCTCGATCGTTTTCGGCGGGCTGTATATCGTCTATCTGTTCATCAACGGCCTTCCGATGCGCACCGCGGAGCTGTTCAAGATGCTGCCCTATGTCGTGACGATCATCGTTCTGATCTTCACGAGCGTGCGCAAAAAACGCGAGAACCTGCCGCCCGCGAGTCTCGGTATCTCTTATTTCCGGGAAGAACGGTAAATGATCGAAAAAACGCTTCCGGCGTCCGTCGGAGGCGTTTTATATATTTCCACTTGTTATTTTTAACGTTTTTTGGTAGAATGGGAATGCGAAAGAAACGCCGAAAGGACGATCGATATGTTGGTTTTGACTGCCGAACAGATCCGCGCGGAGGAATGGCGCGGGGTCGAAAACGGGCTGACCTTTGAAAAAATGATGCTCAATGCGGGAAACAACGCGGCGCAGGTTCTGATGCGTGAATTTCCCTCGGCGGAACGGATCGCCGTCGTCTGCGGCAAAGGCCGGAACGGCGGAGACGGCTTCGTCGCCGCGCGGCAGTTCCGCGCCAATAACAAAAAGGTCTATGTGATTCTTGCCTGCGGCAGACCGACGGATGAGCTCAGCATGAAAATGTTCGAACGCACCGTTTCCGAGGGGATCCTTGTGTACGATTATGCGAAATCTCCGGAATCCTGCGCAACGGCGCTGCATAACAGCGATCTTCTCGTGGACGCGGTATTCGGCATCGGCTTCCGCGGGAAGCTGCGTTCTGGCGCCGCGGCGCTCGCAGCGGTATACAACGCTGCGAAGGCGCCGAAGGCGGCGCTGGATATTCCCTCCGGACTCTGCGCCGATTCCGGCGAACTGCCGGAGCTTTGGTTCCACGCGGACTGTACCGTGACGATGCTTGCGAAAAAGCCCGTCCACGTGCTCGCACCCGCGTGCGCGGCGTGCGGCAGAACGCCGGTCGTGAAGATCGGGTTCGACCCCGCGCCGGAGAACGCGTTCCTGACGGAGTCGGACCGGTCTTTCGTCCGGGATGCGCTTCCCGAACGGCGCGCCGACGCGCATAAAGGCGATTTCGGCTTTGCGCTTTCGGTCTGCGGATCGAGAAATATGCCGGGCGCCGCGATCCTTGCGGCGCGCGCGGCGACGGAAAGCGGCGCGGGCCTCGTCGGCGCGGCGTTCCCGGAAGCGGCTTACGGCGCGCTGACCGCGCAGCTCTGCGAGCCGGTATTCGTGCCCTGCACCGGCGATGCGGACGGCGGCTTCTCGGCGGACGCGATCCCTCAGCTCGCAAAACGTCTGCCCGACGCGAGCGCGGTCCTGTTCGGCTGCGGCGTCGGCAGGGGGGACGGCGCGGCGAAGCTGCTGCGGTATCTGATGAAAAACACGTTTCGTCCCTTGATCATCGACGCGGACGGCATAAATCTCCTTGCGGAGAATATAGATGTATTGAAAGAACGTCCCGCGCCGACGCTCCTGACCCCGCATCCGGGGGAGATGTCCCGTCTGACGGGGCTGACCGCCGCGGAGATCAACGCGGACCGTATCGGCGCCGCGGTTCGGTTTGCCGAAAAATACGGTGTCTGTCTCCTGCTGAAGGGGCGGGGGACGCTGATCGTCTCTCCCGACGGGAGACGTTTCATCAACCCGACGGGGAATCCCGGCATGGCGGTCGGCGGCAGCGGCGATCTGCTCTCGGGCATTATCCTTTCGCTTGCGGCGCAGGGCGTCCCGCTGTTTGAGGCGGCGGTATCCGGCGCGTATATCCACGGCGCGGCGGGGGATATCGCCGCGCGGGAATACTCCATGGCGGGCACGACGCCGCTCCGCATGCTGTCGACGCTGCCGCGCGTTCTTTCACAGTTGGAGAAAAAGAAGTGACATTCTGTGAAAAAAGCGTTCTGCGTTCTGCTGTTCCTGTCCGTTTTCCTTGTCTGCGCGGCGTGCCGCACGGCGGGGTCCGCCCCCGAAGCGTCTTTGCCCCGGTTTGACGGGAATTACACCTTTTCCGCAGACGGCGCGGAATTTGAGATTTCGCTTACTGCTTCGCCCGAATGCGTTCAGGCGCGTTTTCGCTCGCCCGCGGCGCTGGACGGTCTGCTTTTGCGGTACGACGGCGCGCGTCTCGACTGTTCGCTCGAAGGCCTGACGGCCGACGGCGCGGCGGACGGGTTCATCGCCGGAACGCCGTTCGGTGCGTTTTTGCGGCAGACGCTGCGCGCCGTCCGTTCGGAAGCGTCGGATGCAGTATCCGTGGCCGCCGACGGGTTCGTTTCCGAATTCCGTGATCCGCAGGGACGGTGGAGCCTCAAAAGGGTGCCTCAAAGCCCGAAGCTCACCGACAGCGCCGAGTCGACCTGATGCATCTCGGGTGCGCCGAGCACGCCCATTTTGTCGCGCAGCCTGCTTTTGTCGAGCGTGCGGATTTGCTCGAGCAGTACGATCGAATCCTTCATCAGACCGCTGTCTCCCGCAGTTACGCGGATGTGCGTCGGCAGCGGAGTTTTATCCTTGCGACTGGTGATCGCGGCGGCGATCACCGTAGGACTGTAGCGGTTTCCCATATCGTTCTGCACGATCAGCACCGGGCGAAGGCCGCCCTGCTCGGAGCCGACCACCGGGCTCAGGTCCGCGTAGAAAATATCCCCTCGTCTTATGTCCATAAAAAACGCTCCTTTTTTCGGTTCAATGTTATTCTTGACTGAAACGGGACGATTTAATCATTTTTCGGTGAAATCGTTGCCGGTTGCTCGTTGCTCGTTGTTTGTTGTTTGTGAAATCGTGACCGTCAACCGTCGACCGTCGACTGTCGACCGTCACCCGGCCGTTCCCCGAAAAAAAATAAAATTGGGTATTGCAAATTTGATTTTCCTGTGATATTATATAACAAGCGTTCTTTGCGCCCTTTGTCCGGGGCGGCGTTTAGTGTAACGCTGAAATTACATTAAAGCGGTCGGTCCTCTGTCCTCCGGATCCGGTGGGGAATGAACGGCTGAAAAATTCTGGAGGTTTATTATGGACGCTTTAAAACTGATCTCCGAATCAAGCCTGAAGAGCGACGCTCCGCAGTTCGATATCGGCGATACCGTGAGAGTACACGTGAAGATCCGCGAGGGTGAAAGAGAAAGGATCCAGATCTTCGAGGGCACCGTGATCGCCCGCAAGGGCAGCGGCGTTTCCGAGACCTTTACCGTCCGCCGCCTTTCCTTCGGCGTCGGCGTCGAGAGAGTCTTCCCGATCCATTCACCCAACGTGGCGAAGGTCGACGTCGTCAGACACGGCCACGTCCGCAGAGCGAAGCTGTATTATCTTCGCGACAGAGTCGGTAAAGCCGCAAAGGTCAAGGAAGTCATTCGCTGACCGGGCTTTATCCGCGTGTCTCCATAAGCACAGGGTAACCACCCTCTGTGCCCCGAAAGCCGGAGGGAGCGTTTCGCTCCCTTTTTGGTTTTCGGCGGACTTTTATTGAAAGGGGAATGCGAATATGGACGAGAGAAACGGCTCCGGCGCCCAGCTTCCGGAGCTTGAAGATATTCTTGCCGTCCCTGCGGACGGCGCGCCCGAGATTAACGTCGCGGGCAGCGGAAAAAAGAAAAAAAAGAAAAACAAAAGCAATCCCGACGAAGAGCCGGTCGAGTTTTCGCTTGCCGGCAGCCTGATCGAGATCGCGTCCGTGTTCGTTGCCGCGTTGACGGCTATCGCGATCATCTTTGTGTTTATCGCCCGTCCCGTCGGCGTTCGGGGCTCGTCGATGGAGCCGACGCTGCACGAGAATGACTGGCTTCTGGTGACGCCTGTTTACGGCGAGCCGGAGTACGGCGATATCATTATTTCATACCCACCCACGATTTTCAACGAACCGCTGGTCAAACGCGTGATCGCCGTCGGCGGCCAGACCGTGGATATCGATTATAATCTCGGCGTCGTATACGTCGACGGTTATGCGCTCGACGAGTCGCGGTACATTCTCGAACCCATTTCGCGCCATTTGGGCAACGAAATGGATTTCCCCGTAACGGTGCCTTACGGTTACGTGTTCATGATGGGCGACAACCGCAACGGCTCCACCGACAGCCGCTCGCTCGACGTGGGCTTCTGCCGAGAGGAGTATATCCTCGGCAAGGCGATCTGCCGGATCATTCCGTTCGGCTCCTGGGACGTGAACGGCTCGTTCCGCAACGTTTCGCACGCGAACTGAAAAATAAAAAAACAGGGTGAACGGTTGCGGCGATACCGGAATCGTTCACATTTTTTATGAGGTAAGAATCCATGTCGGAGCAAATCAAACAAAACGTGCAGTGGTTCCCCGGGCATATGGCGAAGACGCGCCGGCAGATCAAAGAGCTGCTGCCGCTGACGGACGCGGTCACGGTGCTGCTCGACGCGCGTATCCCGAAAAGCTCGGAAAACCCGGAGCTCGACGAGCTCATCGGCGGCAAGCCGCGGATCTGTCTGCTGAACAAATGCGACCTGGCCGACGACGATATCACATCGCAGTGGATCGAGTATTATAAGCGCGCGGGGCACGCGGCGCTTGCGGCGGACTGCCGCAGCGGCAGGGGCCTGAATAAATACCGCGCCCTCGTGCGCGAGGTCTGCCGTGAAAAGATCGAGAGCAATATCGAAAAGGGCATGGCGGGCAGACCCGTCCGCGTGATGGTGGTCGGCATCCCGAATACGGGTAAGTCGTCCTTTATCAACCGCATGGCGGGCGGCAGCAAGGCGAAGGTGGAAAACCGCGCCGGCGTTACCCGGTCGAACCAGTGGTTCGTCGTCGGCGAAGGGCTCGAGCTTCTCGATACGCCGGGCGTGCTCTGGCCGAAATTCGACGACCCCGTGGTCGGGGACAAGCTCGCGTTCACCGGCGGAATAAAAGACACGGTGCTTGACCCTGAGCTGCTTGCGATGCGCCTCGCGGACGTGCTGTACCGGCTCTATCCCGAAAAACTCGAGGAACGGTATAAAATCAAACAGCAGGGCGAGATCGAGCCCTATGACCTGCTTTGCATGATCGGCAGAAAGCGCGGCATGCTCGTCGGCGGGGGAGAGGTCGATACCGACCGCGCCGCGAATATGCTGCTGAACGAGTTCAAAGCGGGCAGGCTCGGCAGGATCTCGTTCGAAAAGCCGTCGGAATATGCCTGAAAAACGGAGAAAATCGTATGATAAGCTTTGATATCGAAAACGAGGCGCGCGCGCGCGGCTTTGCGGTGATCGCGGGCGTCGACGAGGCGGGGCGCGGCCCGCTTGCCGGAGACGTTTACGCCGGGGCGGTCATTCTGCCCGAGGGATACGACGTTTCCGGGCTGAACGACTCCAAAAAGCTCACCGAAAAAAAACGCGAGCTGCTGTTTGAAAAGCTGACGGGCGATCCGTCTGTGAGCTGGGCTGTCGGGATCGCGACCGTCGCGGAGATCGACGAGATCAATATTCTGAACGCCGCGTTTCTCGCGATGAGACGCGCCGCGGAAGGACTTTCCGTGCGTCCCGATCTTCTGCTCGTCGACGGGAATAAAGCGCCGAAAACCGGTTTTCCCGAGCAGACCGTGATCAAGGGCGACGCGCTTTCCTACTCGATCGCCGCAGCGTCGATCATTGCGAAGGTCTCGCGAGACCGGTATATGAAAACGCTGGCGCAGCGGTATCCCGAATATCAGTTTGAAAAACATAAAGGCTACGGCACCGCGCTTCATTATGAGATGATACGCAAATACGGCGTATCTCCCGTACACCGCCGGACGTTCCTGAAAAACTTTGAGGAAAAGCACAATGGATGAGGCGCGGAAGACGGGGCTCTGGGGGGAGATCCTCGCCGTGAGAGCCCTGCGGGAGAAGGGCTGGCGGATCGTGAATACGAATTTCCGCGTCGGCCGTACCGAAACCGACGTGATCGCGTGGGACGGGGAGCGCATCGTCTGCGTCGAGGTCAAAACAAGAAGCCCGGGCGCTCTGCTGCCGCCCGCAGAGGCGGTCGACTCTGAGAAACGGCAGAATCTGCAGCGTGCCGGCGCCGCGATCGGCAAGATCTACCGGGCAGAGAGGCCTGTGCGGTTCGATATCGTCGAGGTTTATTTCTCGAGCCCGACGCAATACAAGATCAACCACATCAAAAACGCTTTTTAGGCAGCGGGTGAGTATATGAAAAAAATCAAGATATCTTCTGAGGTTGATTATATCCTCGCTATTCTGCTGCTCTCCCTTTCGGTCGCGATGATCTCCTGCACCGATTTCGGCGTGTCCATGATCGTCGCGCCGGCGTATATCCTTTCTCAGAAGGTTCCCTTCCTGACCTTCGGGCAGAGCGAATACGTCCTTCAGGGCGTACTGATCATCGTGTTTTGCATCCTGATGCGCCGGGTGAAGCTCATCTATTTCAGCTCCTTCGCAACAGGCCTTGTCTACGGCGCTGCCCTCGACCTGTGGCGGCTCGTGATCCCGCATTTCAACCCGGATATCACACCGCCCGGATCTCTTCCGCTGTGGCTGAAGCTTTTGTATTTCACCGTGGGCATGACGGCGACCTCGCTTTCGATCGCGATGTTTTTCCGAACCTATTTGTATCCGCAGGTGTACGACTTTTTCGTCAAGGGCGTGGCTGAAAAATTCGGGCTGAACCGCAATAAATTCAAAATATGTTATGACGCGGCGTTTCTTGTGATCTCCTGTGCGATGACGTTGATCCTTTTTCATAAATTCGTCGGGGTGGGTGTCGGTACGCTGGTCATGACCGCCTGCAACGGCGTGCTGATCGGCCTGTTCGGGAAACTGCTCGACCGGTTTTTTGTGTTTGAGCCGCGATTTAAAAAGTTCGCCCGGTATTTCGAGATCACTTGATTTTTGCGTTTTTTCGCAGTTTGTGTTAACGATATCGCGGTTCTCTTGACTTTTCACCGCCGCTGCGATAAAATAAATATGCCAATAAAAACGGAGGTAAATCGTTATGGTAACCATCGTAAAGATCCTTGTCGCAATTATCAAGGTCCTTATTTCCCTCGGCAAGTTCGGCGCTCTGGACGGCACTCTTGAGAAGCTGGAAGAGTATCTTGCGCAGAATTCCGGAAACGAGTGAGAATTTTTGTGAAACTCCGAAAAGGCACGGCGCGCTGCCGTGCCTTTTCGGTATGAGGCGGACAATGCGGAACACGGAAATACGTATCGAATATTTAAGCCCGACGCTGCGTCTTGCGGTGTCGGCGGAGCATACCTTCGGCACCGACGCGCTGCTGCTCGCCTCGTTCGCCTGCCCGAAAAAACATGAGAGTGCGGCGGATCTCGGCGCGGGCTGCGGAATCATTCCGTTTTATTGGATCCGAAGCGGCTGCGAAGGGCGGATCTTCGGCGTGGATATTCAGGAAAGCGCCTTTGACCTGATGCGGAAGAGCGTCGGGATGAACGAAGGGATCGAAAACTTCACGCCCGTATGCGCCGACCTGCGCGACCTGCGCGGCATGATCGGCGCGGGCAGCCTCGATCTCGTCGTGATGAACCCGCCGTATAAGCCCGTCGGGACGGGGATCCTTTCCGATTCCGAGACGGACCGCATCGCCCGCCACGAAACTGCGTGCACGCTTTCGGACGTATGCGAAAGCGCCTTTTATCTTCTGCGCTACGGCGGCAGATTTGCGCTCTGCATCCGTCCGGAGCGTCTCTGCGGCGCAATGTACGAGATGCGTGCGCACAAGCTCGAGCCGAAGCGGCTGCGCCTTGTCTCGCAGCGTGCGGGCGGCGCGCCGTGGCTCGCGCTGATCGAGGGCAGAAGCGGCGGCAGGGAAGGACTGACCGTCCTGCCGGAGCTTTATATCGAGTCGGACGAGATGCGCGCGATCGTCGGCGAATACCGTAAGGAGTGACACAGTGAACTACAGTATGTATATCGCCGTTTTTCTGGTACTGCTGGTCGTGCTGATGCAGCAGCGCAGGCGCAGAAGAACGATGCGTATGATAAGAAACAGAAGGAGAAATACTTGCATTATGAATGAGCTTTTGAAAAGTCTGACCGGCAAAAACTGCCGCATTTACGTCGTGGAAAGCGTCGGCTCCGTGACCGGCGTGATCGCCGAAGTGAGTGAGCGCTGGGTCGCCGTGGATACCAAAAAAGGCAGAAAGCTTCTCAACGCCGACTATATCGTGCAGGCGGAAGAAGTCCCGGTGAAAGCATGAGCGGCGGCACTCTCTTTGTCGTCGGCACGCCGATCGGGAATCTGGGCGACCTGTCGCCCCGCGCCGCCGAAACGCTGGAAAAAGTCGATTTCATCGCGGCGGAGGATACGCGCGTGACGCTGAAACTGCTGAATTTCCTCGAGATCAAAAAGCCGATGGTGAGTTATCACGATCATAACCGGTTCGATAAAGGGCGCGAGATCGCCGACCGCATCGCCGCGGGCGATAGCTGCGCTCTCGTAACGGACGCGGGCATGCCCGCGATCTC
>JAFRTA010000428.1 GCA_017427315.1 Clostridia bacterium | reverse complement strand
CTAAAGACCAAAGATCTATATCCGACATAAACAGAAGCACTGACTTCGCCTTCAGGTCTCAAGTCTCCAGTCTCAAGTCTCCAGTCTCAAGTCTCCAGTCTTAAAAATCCGGTTTCATCCGGGCAAAACCCGGTTTGGAATAAAGTAAAAACTCCGGGAAATACTGCGTCCCGGATAAATTAAAGGAGGAAAATCCATGAAAAAAATTGCAGCAGTGCTGCTGGCGCTCGTTCTGGTTCTCACGGCTTTCGCTTCGTGCACCAAGAAACCCGCCGAGCCCGGCAACGAAGGCAAGACAGAGCCTGCCGACACCCAGACTCCCGTAGCCGCGGACGGCCTGAACGTCTGTATTGCCAGTGAACCCGACACCATCGACCCCGCGCTCAACTCCGCGGTCGACGGCGCAACCCTCATCGCGCACCTGTTCAGCGGTCTCGCAAAGTGGGCGCAGGATGACAGCGGCAAACTCGAGATCGTCGCCGACGCAGCTACCGAGCTGACCGAAGGCGTCGCCAACGAGGACGGCACGGTCACCTACACCTACACCCTGAGAGACGGCCTGACCTGGTCCGACGGCCAGCCCCTCAAGGCTGCCGACTTCGTCTTCGCGTGGAACCGCGCCGCTTCGCAGGAGCTCGGCGCCGACTACGGCTACATGTTCGAAGTCGTCGACGGTTACGCGGAAATGCAGGAAGAGGGCTCCACATCCAAGCTCAACGTCGAAGCTGTTGACGAGAAGACCATCAAGGTCACCCTTGTCACCGACGTGGCTTACTGGAACGAGCTTCTTGCGTTCCCGACCTACTTCCCGGTCCGTGAGGACGTCGTCGCCAACGAAGAGTGGGCGACCGATCCCTCCACCTACGTTTCCAACGGCCCCTACAAGCTTGCCAAGTGGGACCACAACAGCCTGATCACCCTGGAGAAGAGCGACAGCTATTATGACGCCGACGCCGTCACCATGGGCAAGATCAACTTCTACCTTTCCGACGACGCGAACAACATGCTCGCCAACTTCGAAAAGGGCGACTGGCTTCTGATCGACGACGTTCCCACCAACGAGATCGCCAACCTGAAGACCAAGTATCCCGACGAGTTCAAGATCGCCGGCCAGATCGGCACCTACTACGTCTGCTGGAACATCAACGAGAACATCCTTCCCGAGGGTTCCGAGCTTACCGGCGCAGAGGCTGAGGCCGCGCGCGAGGAGATCCGCAACGCGGTCAGCCTTCTGTTCGACCGCAACTACATCATCGACGAGATCGCGCAGGGCGGCCAGCTTCCCGCTTCCTCCTTCGTCGCGATGGGCATGACCGACGCCGACGGTTCCGAGTTCTATAAGAACGCCGGTTCCAACGCCGACTTCGTCGGTTACTACAACGTCGCCGCCGACGCGCAGGAGTCCAACTACGCTTCCGCGATCGAGACCCTGAAGAAGTACTATGACTTCGACGAGGCGACCCAGAAGTTCACGAACTTCCCGTCCATGACCTATCTGTACAACACCTCCGAAGGCCACAAGGCGATCGGCGAGTACCTGCAGAGCGCTCTGGCGGGCATCGGCATCACGATGAACCTCGAGAACCAGGAGTGGAACACCTTCCTGAACACCCGTAAGCAGGGCAATTACTCCATCGCGCGTAACGGCTGGCTCGCGGACTACAACGATCCCATCAGCTTCCTCGACATGTGGACCACCGGCTCGGGCAACAACGACGTTCAGTTCGGTAAGGGCGACAACGCCGAAATGAAGCACTACAGCCTCGACCTGACCGCGCTCGGCGACGACACCAAGGTTGAGAACGGCACCTGGGCTGAGACCTACGACGTCCTGATCGCGAAGATCAAGACCTGCACCGATAAGGACACCCGTTATAAGCTCATGCACATCGCAGAGGATATGCTTATGGATACCGGCTGCCTGTGCCCGCTGTACTACTACACCGACCTGTACATGATCAGCAGCAGCGTCAAGGGCTTCTTCTCGAACCCGCTCGGCTACAAGTACTTCATGTACACCACCATTGCGTAAATCCATTTTTAAAAACGTCCGTTCCGGTCCGCCGGAGCGGACGTTTTTTTCTTTTGATACTTGCCAAAACGAGACGGTTATTGTATAATATATCCTGTATATTTATATTATGCGAAATAACGCCTCAAAGAGGGATACGCCATGTTGTTTTCACAGGATATCTGCATCGATCCGGGCACGTCGAACACCCGGGTATACGTCAAGGGCAAGGGGATCGTGATCAACGAGCCCTCCGTCGTCGCGATCGACGCGGACGGCGGCAGCAGCGTCGCCGCTGTCGGCAACGAGGCGAAGGAGATGATCGGCAGAACGCCGGGCTCCATCACCGCCGTGTGCCCGATCAAGGGCGGCGTGATCGCCGATTTCGACGTCACGGCGGCGATGCTGCGGCGGCTGATGAAAAAAGCGACGAACAACGCGATCTTCACCCGCATCCGCGCGATGATCTGCGTTTCCGCCGGCGTGACGGACGTGGAGCGCCGCGCGGTGCATCTGGCGGCGCGGGACGCAGGCGCGAGTTACGTCAGTCTGATCGAATCGCCCATGGCGGCTGCGATCGGCGCGGGGCTCACAATTACAAAGCCGAAGGGCTGTATGGTCGTCGATATCGGCGGCGGCTGCACCGAGGTCGCGGTGCTCGCCCTCGGCGACGTGGTTTCGTCGCGCGCGATCCGCGTCGGCTCGAAGGATATGGACGAAGCAATCATCGAATATATCCGCCGCAAAAACGATCTTCTGGTCGGCGAGCGGACGGCGGAAAACGTTAAAATCAAAATCGGCTCCGCCTTCCCCTACGACGGAGAAAGCGCGCTCAGCGTCAGCGGCCGCCGTCTGGAGGACGGGCTGCCCGGCAGCGCGGAGATCTCCTCGCACGAGGTGCGCGACGCGCTGAACGAACCGCTGACGAAAATCGTCGGGCTCGTGCGCTCCACGGTCGAAAGGACGCCCCCGGAGCTCGTGGGCGATATTCTGGACGCGGGTATCGTCCTGACCGGCGGCGGCGCGCTCCTGCGCGATCTGCCGAAGCTGATCCGGCAGGAGGTCAAGATCCCCGTGCGCGTGGCGGAAAACCCGCAGAACTGCGTCATCCGCGGCGCCGGCAGATGTCTGGCGAACAAAGTGCCGAAGGAAAACGGATAAGGAGTGCGGCAAGTGAAGAGCTTTTTCAGATCGCAGACCTTCAAGCTCGTGCTGATTCTTTTATGCGCGGCGCTGCTCGGCTGCGTCACCGCTTCCGCCGCATCCGGCGGAGCGTCGCCTCTCACGCGGGCGGTGGACCTCGTTTTCACTCCGCTTGAGAAGCTCTCCGCGGCGATTTCGCGGAACCTGTCCGATATGAACGCGTCGTTCGTTTCGGCAAAGTATTATCAGAACAAAATGGGCGAAATGCAGGACAAAATCGACGAACTGCGTTCACAGTTGGTCGATTACGAGCAGACGGCGCAGAAGCTTGCGGATTACGAAGCGGTGCTCGGGCTGAAGGAATCGAACCCGGATTACGTCTTTGCCGCGGGTACCGTGATCTCGCGCGACGCTTCCGACGGATATTTTTCCTTCGTGCTCGACTGCGGCGCGTCGGACGGCGTTCAGCTCAACGACCCCGTGGTCTCCGGACCGTATCTCGTGGGCGTTGTGAAGGAGGTCCGCGACGCGAGCTGCGTTGCGCAGACGTTCCTTTCCCCCGACGTCAACGTGAGCGCCTATGAGGTCAGAAGCCGCGAAGAGGGTTTCGTTTCCGGCACGGCAAAGCTTGCCGCCGACGGGCTTTGCAGCTTTTCGGGGCTCGGGAAGGGCACCTCCGTCGCAAAGGGCGGCATTATCTGCACCTCCGGCATCGGCGGCATCTATCCGCGCGACCTGATCGTCGGGACCGTGACCGAAGTGCTTGACGAAACGGAAAACACCGCAGCCTACGCGGTCATGGAGCCCGGCGTGGATCTGAACGCGCTGATCACGGCGTTCGTGCTGACGGACTTCGCCGGGAAGGGCGAATGATTTCGTGATTTGTGCAAGCAAAGCAATCAACCGGCAGCGAACAACAAACAGCTAACAACCAACAACGAGCAACCAACAACGAGCAACCAGCAACGAGCAACCAGCAACGAGCAACCAGCAACGAGCAACCAACAACGAGCAACCAACAACGAGCAACCAGCAACGAGCAACCAGCAACGAGCAACCAACAACGAGCAACCAGCAACGAGCAACCAGCAACGAGCAACCAGCAACCAACAACGAGCAACCAGCAACCAACAACGAGCAACCAGCAACGAGCAACCAACAACGAGCAACCAGCAACAAGCAACGATAAAGGGGGGATAGGGTTGCGCAAACATAAGCTTCTGATTTCACGGACGCTTGCCGCCGTCGTGCTGCTTGCGACGGTTCTGGTGCAGTGCTCCCCCTTTCTGCCCGCGTTCGGCAGAGCGTTTCTGCTGATTCCGGCAATCGTGTGCCTTTCGATGTTTGAAGGCGTGCCCCCGGCGCTTCTTTTCGCGCTGTTCTTCGGCGCGGCGTGGGACGCGTCCGCTGCAGGCAGAGACGGGGTATATGCGCTTTTGTGCGGCGGGATCGCTGTTGCGGCCTGCCTTTGCGTTCGGTATTTTCTGCGCCGCAAAGCCGTGACCGCGCTTTTGTTGACCGCAGCCGCGCTTGCTCCCGCGATTGCCGTCTTCCGCCTCACCGCCGACGGCTCGGGCAGCGACGCGCTTCTGAACACGGCGCGCATCGCGCTGCCCGCGGCGCTCGCCGCGGCGGCGCTTTCGCCCCTCTATTATATGATATTTAAAAGAATATACGCGTCGGCAGGTTCCTTTGCCGACGTGCGGACGTTTCGCTTGACGAAAAGAAAACAATGAGAAAAATCGCGCCGAAAAACAGAACACGAACCGTGATACTCTCCGTGCTTGCAGGGCTCATCGCCCTGATTTACGTGGGGGATCTGTTCTCCGTACAGGTCGTTCACGGCGAAGAATACCGTGAAAAAATGCGCGCCGTCACCGAATACACCGTTCCCGTCAAGGCTGCGCGCGGCGATATCCTCGACCGCAACGGCAACGTGCTGGTCACCGAGCGACAGGGCTTTTCGGTCGTGTTCGATTATACGCGCTTCACCGACGGCACCGACCGCGCCAAAAGGAACGAAATCATTTCGCGTTTGATTCTTCTGTTCGACGAAAACGAGCAGGAATGGGTCGACGCATTGCCCCTGGAGATCGACGCGGCGGGCACGCCGTTTTTCCCCGACGACAGGGAAAACGAGATCCGCTATCTCAAATCGAAAGACCTTCTGAATATGAACGATTACGCCACGGCGGAAAACTGCTTTGCCGCCGCGGTGGAAAAATACGAGCTGCAGGATTACGACCCGCGGATGGCGCGGGATATTGCGTCCGTTTATTACTCCATGTTCAAAACGCAGTTTTCCGCGGCGGCGCCTTACACCTTCGCCTCCGACGTGCCGATCGAGCTTGTCGCCGTAATCAAAGAAAAGAATTTCGACTTTACCGGCGTCGACGCGCAGGTCGTTACCTACCGCGAATACCCCGACGGCACGATCGCTCCGCATCTTCTGGGCGTCGTCGGCGTGATGAATGAAACCGAATACGCCGCGAAAACCGCGCAGACGACGGAACTGCTCGCGGACGACACAAAGACCGACGAGCAGAAAAAGCAGATTAAAAAGCGCGCTTATGCGATGAACGACGTCATCGGAAAAACCGGCGTGGAAGCGGTCATGGAATCTTATCTGCGCGGCACGGCGGGCGAACGGACGATTCGGATCGACGCGGACGGCGCGGCGGAGGAATTCTGGTCCGCAACCCCGCAGACCGGCAATACCGTAATCCTGACGCTCGACCGGGACCTGCAGAAGGTCGCGCAGCAGGCGCTGCGCAGCAGGATCCTCGAGCTGACCGGCTACTCCGATCTCGAGGCGGCGGGCGCGGTGGTCGTGCTCGACACGACGAACGGCGAAGTGCTCGCTGCGGCGTCGTACCCGTCTTACGACCTCTCCACGTATTACGAGGATTACAACGAGCTTGCCGCGGACCCCGCGGCGCCGCTGTGGAACCGTACGCTGCAGAGTACCTACGCGCCGGGCTCGACGATGAAACCCGCAATGGCGCTCGCCGGCCTGCAGGAGGGCGTGATCAACCGCGGCACCACGTTCTATTGTTCAAGCAAGTTCGAGTATATGGACCACGTCTTCGGGTGCCTTTCCGCGCACGGCAGTCTCAACGTGGAAAACGCGCTGAAGTATTCCTGCAACATCTTTTTCTACAACGTCGCGGACAAGCTCGGCATCAACCGGATGAACCGTTACAGTACCATGTTCGGGCTCGGTTCGAAAACGGGTATCGAACTCGCGGAGGCGGCGGGCGTGCTTGCGAGTCCCGCCCACAGAAACGCCCGGGGCCTGACGTGGTATTCGGGCGACGCGATCCAGGCGGCGATCGGTCAGTCCGACAACCTGTTTACTCCGATCCAGCTTGCGAACTACGTCGCGACGATCGCCAACGGCGGCACACGCTGGGTCCCGCATATCGTCAAAAGCGTCTGCACCGCGGATTTCTCCGAAACCGTCTTCGAGACCGAACCCGAGGTCGCCGCGACCGCGGAGGTTTCGGCGGAAAATTTCAACATCGTGCGCGAGGGCATGCTGCTCGTCACCACCGAGGGCTCCGTGCGCGAAACGTTCAGCCAGGTGCAGGAAAAATGCGCCGGCAAAACCGGCACCTCACAGGTCAAAAAAATCGTGAACGGCGCGCTCGTCAAGGGCAACAACGGTTTCTTCATCTCTTACGGTCCCTATGAATCGCCGGAGCTTGCAATCGCCGTCGTCGTTGAAAACGTCGACAGCGGCAGCGCGACGGCGGACGTCGCGGCGGAGATCTATAAATACTGGTTCAGCCGCACCGACAGCGTCCCGCCCGCACAGGCGGTAGGCGTGGTGCTTGAATAAAAAGTAAAGAATGAAAAATGATAATGAAGGATGGGGCTTCGCCCCATACCCGATCATAGACGTCGTAAGCTTTATTCTGTTCCGTTCCCGGGATTTTCCCCGCCGGATATAGAATAAAAGGGCGCGCAGCGCTTTTCCGCAATTCTTCACTTTTCATTTTTCATTTCCATATAACTCACGGCATTTTCCGTTTCCATCTCACATCTCACCCGAAGGGGGTTTCCTTTCATGGCACAGATCATTTCCGTATTATCCGGTAAGGGCGGCGCGGGCAAATCGACCACGACGGTCATGCTCGGCGGCGCGCTTGCCGCAGCAGGGAAGAAAGTGCTGCTGATTGACTGCGATTCGGGCCTTCGCTCACTGGAGATTTTCACCGGCGCGGGCAGCGACGCGGTTTATCACTGGGGCGACGTTCTCGGCGGCGCTTGCGATCCCGCCGACGCGCTTTTAACCTGCAAAAACGGCTGTTCTCTTCTGTCGGCGCCGAACAGACTGCCGGACGACGCGGCGCCCGAAGCGTTTACGGCGCTGGTGCTCGGTCTGTCGGTCTCGTTCGACGTCATCCTGCTTGACGGGCCCGCAGGACTCGGCAGGGGGTTCCGGCTTGCCGCTGCGCCGGCGAAGCATATCCTGCTGGTCAGCGCGCCGGACGACGTATCGCTTTACGCGTGCAACGCGGCGCACAAGACGCTTGAGGAAGCGGGCAAAATGAGCCAACGGCTGATTATCAACCGTTTCCGGTATAAGGCGGTGCAAAAAACGCTGCAAAAGAATATCGACGACTCAATCGACAAGGCGTGCGTGCGCCTGATCGGCATCGTGCCGGAGGATAAAAATCTGTGGTATTTCGGCTCCGGCGGGCTTCTGCCGAAACAAAACAGCCCGGGGATCCGCGCGTTCTCCCGGATCGCGGGGCGGTTGAACGGAGAGAGCATCCCGCTTAAAATTTCCGATCTGCAATAATTTTTATCTAATCCGTCATATTTTCAAGAAAAAAAGGAAAAAATAATTGTTGAAAATGTAGAATACATATGCTATAATAAGATATATTCCGCATTGATATCGGATATTTCTCCGCAATCCGAGCGAATATTGTCCGGATCGTACAAATCGGGAAAGGATGATTCGATGAATATCGCATTGATGGCACACGATTCCAAAAAAGAACTGATGGTGCATTTCTGCATCGCCTATTGCGGCATTCTCAGCCGCCATTCGCTTTGCGCCACGGGCACCACCGGCAGACTCGTTTCGGAGGCGACCGGCCTTTCGATCAGTTGTTTCCTCAGCGGGCCGCAGGGCGGCGACCAGCAGATCGGCGCGCGCGTACAGTGCGACGAGATCGACCTTTTGCTGATGTTCCGCGATCCCATTAACGCAAAGCCCGGCGAGCCGAACGATATGAACCTGCTGCGTCTGTGCGACGTGCACAATGTTCCCGTCGCGACGAATATCGCCACGGCGGAAGCGCTGATCCATGCGCTCGACCGCGGCGATCTCGACTGGCGCGAATACGTCAGAGGCGGGAGCGTTCTGTTTTAAAGCGGAGTCCGGCGTCGCGGCGGAATGCGTTTTTATAAGAGATAAGAAGCACAAGGCAGATTATTGCTTCCCAAAATGCAATATGTAAGGCGTCTTATCTCCGGTCTCACGACCTCACCGTCACGGCCGCAACACGCAATACGCAACACGACCTCACATTTCACCGACACACGAATTCCAACACAAAGAGGGAAACCTGACATGGCTTTGCTGACCAAGGCGCCCCGGGGCACAGCGGATATTCTGCCCGAGAGCGCCGCTTTATATCGATTCCTTGAGGATCGTTTCATCGAAACGGCGACGGCGTACGGCTTCCGCGAAATCCGTACGCCCGTTTTCGAGCATACCGAGTTGTTCAACCGCTCGGTCGGAGAGACGACAGACGTCGTGCAGAAGGAGATGTACACCTTCAACGACAACGGCGGCAGGAGCATTACCCTGCGGCCGGAGGGAACCGCGGGCGTCGCGCGCGCGGTGCTCGAGCACGGCTTGACCGGCGACGCAATGCCGCTCAAGCTGTTTTACATCACGTCCTGCTACCGCTACGAAAAGCCGCAGGCGGGCAGGCTGCGCGAGTTCCACCAGTTCGGCGTGGAGTATTTCGGCTCCGAAGATCCCGCCGCCGACGCGGAAACCATCGCTTTGGCGGACGGTTTTTTATCCTCGCTCGAAATCGGCGATTATTCGCTCCGGATCAACTCGATCGGCTGCCCCGCGTGCCGCGCGGAGTACCACAAGGCGCTGAAGGGCTATTTCGAGAAAAATCTCGACCGCATGTGCGGCAACTGCCGCGAACGGTTCGGTCGCAATCCGATGCGTCTTCTCGACTGCAAGGTACCGGAATGTCACGAGATCGCGGCGGGCGCGCCGTCGATCCTCGATTATCTCTGCGACGGCTGCCGCGCGCATTTCACCGGCGTGCAGCGCCAGCTCAACGTGCTGGAGATCCCGTTCGAAATCGACCCGCATATCGTCCGCGGTCTTGATTATTACACCCGTACCGTGTTTGAATTCGTTTCCGACGCGCTCGGCGCACAGGCGACGGTCTGCGGCGGCGGGCGTTACGACGGGCTTCTGCAGGAGCTGGGCGGCAAACCCGTGCCCGCGCTCGGCTTCGGCATGGGCGAGGAGCGTCTGCGCCTGATTTACGAGAACGCGCGCCCCGAGAACGACGAGCTGCTGCCCGAGACCGACGTTTATCTGATCGCAGCCGACGACGCGGCGAAGGACACGGTCACCCGCACGGTGAACGATCTGCGCCGCTGCGGCATGAACGCGGAACGCGACGTCTGCGGCCGCTCGGTCAAAGCGCAGATGAAGTACGCCGGCAGGCTCGGCGCGAACTTCACGATGATCCTCGGCGGGGACGAGCTCGCAAAAGGCTTTGCCGCGATCCGGAATATGAAGACCGGGGAAACCGGTACGCTGCCGCTCAAAGACCTCGCCTCGGAGATCCTGATTTATATCGGCGATTATTATCTCTCGCAGCTCGACGGCGAAGATGACGGGCCGGACGAGCCGTCGGCGCGCAGCGCGCCGGAGAACGCGCCGGGGCTGACCGTGCTGCGCGGCGGCAAAGACGAATAAACAAAACGAAAACGACCGCCGGACTCACACGGCGGTCGAATAACAATCAACAAAAAGGAATTGATACTTATGGATCTGCTCGGAAATTTCAAACGAACGAATTACTGCGGTCTGTTCCGCACGGAGGATATCGGCAGGACCGTTTCGGTCTGCGGATGGGTGCAGCGCGCGAGGAACCTCGGTTCGCTGATCTTCATTGACCTGCGCGACCGCACGGGGATCCTGCAGCTCGCCTTTGACGACAATACCGCGCCGGAGCTCTATGAAAAAGCAAAGAGCGTACGCAGCGAATACGTACTCGCCGCAACCGGTACGGTTCGCGAGCGCTCGTCGAAGAATCCCGACCTTCCCACCGGCGACATCGAAGTCGAGGTCACGGAACTGAAAATCCTCGGCAAGAGCGATACGCCGCCCTTCGAAATCGTGGACAACTGCCCGACCGGCGAGACGACGAGGCTCAAATACCGTTATCTCGACCTGCGCCGTCCCGATTTACAGAAGAATATCCTGCTGCGCAACAAGGTTACGAAAATTACCCGCGATTTCTTCTACGACAACGGCTTTATCGAGATCGAGACGCCCCTGCTGATGAAATCCACGCCCGAGGGCGCGCGCGATTTCCTCGTGCCCAGCCGTCTGCACAAGGGCAGCTTCTACGCCCTGCCGCAGTCGCCGCAGATCTACAAACAGCTTTCGATGGTCGCGGGCTTCGACCGCTATATGCAGTTCGCCCGGTGCCTGCGCGACGAGGACCTGCGCGCCGACCGCCAGCCGGAATTCACGCAGATCGACCTTGAAATGTCCTTCGTCGACGTGGAGGACGTGCTCGGTATGATCGAGCGGTATATTTCCACCCTGTTCAAAGAGGCGATCGGCGTCGACGTGCCCACGCCCCTGCCCCGCCTGACTTATGAAGACGCGATGGCGCGCTACGGCTCCGACAAGCCCGACACCCGCTTCGGCATGGAGCTGTTCAAGCTGGACGATATCGTGAAAGAATGCGGCTTCGGCGTATTTGAGAACGCGGTCGCCGCGGGCGGCACGGTCGTCGGCATCACCGCGAAGAACGCGGTCAAAACGCTTTCGAGAAAAGAGATCGACAAGCTCACCGATTTCGTCAAAGGCTCGGGCGTCAAGGGGCTTGCGTGGGTCCGCTGGACCGAGGAAGGCGTCAGCTCCTCGTTCGCAAAATTCCTGACGGAAGAAAAGATGCGCGAGCTGCTCGCCGCCGCCGGCGCGGAGCAGGGCGACGTCGTAATGCTGATCGCGGATAAAAAGGCGCTCGCGCAGAGCGTGACGGGACTTCTGCGCTGCGAGGTCGCGCGCAGGCTCGACCTGATCCCCGAGGGGAAATACAATCTTCTGTGGATCACCGAATTCCCGTTCTTCGACTGGGACGAGGACCTCGGGCAGTTCGTGGCGATGCACCACCCGTTCACCTCGCCCATGGACGAATGCCTCGAATATCTCGAAACGGATAAGGCGCGCGTCAAGGCGAAGGCCTACGACCTCGTGCTCAACGGCATCGAGCTCTCGAGCGGATCGATCCGTATCACGGATCCCGAGCTGCAGCAGCGGATGTTCCGGCTGCTCGGACTCTCGCAGGAGGAGGCGAACGCGAAGTTCGGTTTCCTGCTTGAGGCGTTCAAATACGGCGCGCCGCCGCACGGCGGCATCGGCATCGGTCTGGACCGTCTGCTGATGCAGATGATCGGCGCGGAATCCCTGCGCGACGTGATCCCGTTCCCGAAGCTCAAGGACGCCACCGAGCCCATGAGCCGTTGCCCGTCCGAGGTGGACGAGGCGCAGCTCGACGAGCTGGGGATCGCGATCAAGAAAGAATAAAACGGAAATCCGGCGCATTTCTCTCCCCCGCCCCTTACGGACGGGGGAGATTTTTCGGCCGG
>JAFRTA010000427.1 GCA_017427315.1 Clostridia bacterium | reverse complement strand
GCTCGCACCGGTGAAGGGTTTCGACCGGCTCGTGCATATCTGCAGGAAACTCAACGCCGACGGTGTCCCCGCGCATTTTTATATCTGCGGCGAGGGCGGCGAGCGTGAAAAGCTGCTGCGTCTTGCGGAACAGGCCGGCGTTTCCGAACGGTTTACGCTGACCGGCTTTCTGCAAAATCCCTACGCCGTGATGGCGAAGTGCGACGTCTTCGTCTGCGCTTCGCACCGCGAGGGCTTCAGTTCCGTCGCGGCGGAGGCAGGGTTCTGCCGCCTGCCGGTCGTTACCGTCGACGTGCCCGGTATGCGCGAGCTGCTCGGCGAAGACGGCGGTATGATTTGTCCGAATAACGACGGGGACCTGTTTGAAGCGTTGAAACAAATCTTAATGAATCGGGAACAGAGAGACAGGCTTGCCGAAAACGGAAGTCTCCGTTCCGCCCGATTCGATATCAGCAAGGCGACGCCCGCTATCGAGGAGTATTTATGGGAATCGTAACGGAAAAATGGAACATTGCTTTCCGGCAGGCTGCCGGGTACCGGAATACCGACGCGCCGTATACGGCGCTGCCCGGCGACCGTGACGGTTGGTATGCCGACCCGTTCCTGTTTGAATATATGGGAAAGCTCTATCTCTTCGCGGAATTCTTTTCATATAAAACCGGGCGCGGCAGTATCGTCGTATTCGAATACGATTGCGAAAATCACGGCTTTGTCAAGCGCCGGGAAGTCCTGTCCCAGCGGTTCCATCTTTCTTATCCGCAGGTGTTTCAGCGCGGCAAAAGCATATTCATGCTGCCCGAAACGGCGGACGCGGACGCGCTGATCCTTTACAGGGCGATCCGTTTCCCCGACGAATGGCGCGAAGAAAAGGTACTTTGCGCCGGCGTGAAGCTCGTCGACGCCACGCTTCTGCCCCGCGGCGGGGCCGTCGCCCAGTCACTGAATGCGGACGGAAGCCCGAACGACTTTGTTATTCTGGAAAACCGGGAGCTTGAAATCATCCGCAAGAACGCCTCTGTGCGGGAACGGATGAAATCCCGGCCCGGCGGCGCGTTTTTCGAGGAGGGCGGCCGTGTGATCGGCACCGCGCAGGATTGCTCCCTGACCTACGGCGGCGCGCTTGAATTCTATGATTTCGAAACGGGCGAGACCGTTTTCCGCCTTTCGCCGCTGAACGTCCGAATCGATTCGGAAAAAGCCGGGATTCTCGGCGTACACACGTTTAACAGCGTCGGCGGCGTCGAAGTCATCGATTATAAGACCGACACGATAAGCCTTTCGCGGATTGTGCGCAGGGCTTCGTCGATATGGAAGGGAAACTGATATGCGGGTGCTGTTCATCGTCGGCGGAGAGCTTTCCGTCAATTCCTCGGCGAATTTATGCCACCTTGCGTATATCCGCGGCTTCTGCGCGGCGGGGCATACCGTCGACGTGCTTTCCGCGAGAGACGACGGGGCGAGGATCGATTCCGGAATGGCGCTTCCTGCCGAGATAAGGAATCATTATACCTATCCGGTTTCCGTATATGAAAAGCTTTCGCATCTGAAAAACAGGGCGCGCGGCGCGGCAACCGTTCCCGGAGACGACGTTCCCGCGGCGCGGGATGACGGGGGGCGTTCCGTCCTGGCCGCGATCAAAGGCCGTATCCGGTCGATTTACGGCGTATACGGCACGGACGCCGCGTGGCTATCGCATATGAAAAAGTTCCGCGCCAAAACCTATTATGACGTCGTGCTCTCGCTCTCCTGTCCGTTCGTCAGCCACAGAGCGGCGGAATATCTCATCAAAAGCGAGCGGGTCGACTGCGGCAGATGGATCCAAATCTGGGAGGACCCCTGGTACGGCGATATCGCCTGCGATTCGCATAACGATTCGTGTTTCAAAGAGGAGCGGCGGCTTTGCGCTGCGGCACGCGATATCGTCTATGTCAGTCCCGTGACGCTCATGTATCAGCAGCGGCGTTTTCCCGAATCGGCGGCGAAAATGCGCTTTGTCCCGACGCCCGCGTATTATCCGCCCGAAGCGGAAGACGCCGGCGATCCAGCGCCGTCCGACGTATTCGGATATTTCGGCGATTACGAGCCGTCGGTCCGGAATCTTGCGCCCTTTTACGAAGCCGCGCGCGAGACGAACGTCCGCGCTTTTATCTGCGGCAGCTCGTCCGCTCCCTTCCGGGGGACGGAGCGTATCGACGTTTTGCCGAGAATGCCGCTTTCCGAGCTGCATTCCTATGAACGGAAGACCGGCGTGCTCGTATTTCTCTGCAATCTGAACGGCGGTCAGATCCCAGGGAAAATATTCCAGTATTCCGCGCAGAATAAACCGATTCTGTTTATTCTCGACGGCACGGGTGAGGAAAAAGACGCGATTCGGGGCTATTTCGGCGGCTTCGGCCGGTACGTGTTCTGCGAAAACGAAACGGAAGATATCAAACGGGCGATAAACGAAATCCGCTCCGGCGGCGCTCCCCGTAACGCAATCGACGCGTTTTCTCCCGCGCGCACGGTCGAACGGCTGATTCCGTGAGATTTGAGTGTCGCGCGCTGCGTTTCGAGAAAGCTTTCCTTTTTCATCTCACTTCCCACACTTCTCACGACAAGGAGCGAAAAAAATGATTTCTGTCATTATCCCCGTTTATAATACGCAGGATTATATTGAAAAGTGCGTTGCGTCCGTGCTGTCGCAGACGTATTCCGATTTGCAGGTCATTCTCGTCGACGACGGCTCTCCCGACGAAAGCGGAAAGATAATCGACGCGATAGAGGATCCCCGTGTGCTTGTGATCCATCAGGAGAACGGCGGGCTCTCCGCGGCGCGAAACACGGGGCTTGACCACGCTTCGGGCGAATATATTTGCTTTATCGACGGCGACGATTTTATCGAACGGGATATGTTCGAGATTCTCCTGCATACGCTCCGTTCCGTCGGCGCGGATATCGTGCAGTGCGGTTATATCCCCGACGACGGGACGCTCGGGGAATTCGACCGAGGCGACGCGGCAGTCCGTGTTTTCGAACGGGACGACGCGATTCTGTCGCTCGTGAAAAACGACGTTTTCGAGCAGGTCGTATGGAACAAGATTTACAAGCGGGAAGTCATCGGGGATATTCGTTTCCACGTCGGCAAATTTCACGAGGATGAGTTTTTTTCGTGGCGCGTTTTTTACAATTCGAAAAAAATTGCCGCGGTCAATTCCGTCTGTTACCATTACGTTCAGCGCGCAGGCAGCATCATGGGCCAGAAATTCTCCGCGAAGCGGCTTCACGCGCTTGAAGCGCTGCTGGAGCGCACGCGCGAGTTCAAAACGCTTCTTCCCGCGCTTTACCCGGCGTCCAACGCCGCGCTCGGCGAAAACTGCATGTATCAGTATCAGTGCTTCCGGCGCATGAAGGGCTCAGACGACGACGGCGAGTGCCGCAAAAAGATTTTGGAATATTATTCGCAGATGGACCTTCCCGCCGCATGCAGCGCCGTATCCGTAAAACAGGGAATCTGGCTGCGCATGTTCCGCGCCGCTCCCGAAATGACCGCCGCGCTGCGCAATAAGCTCGGTATCGGGCTGTAAGTACCGGTTTGTCGGGCCGCTGCGCAGCCCTCAAATCAGTGTTTTGCGAAATCGGAAATCGCGACGCCGTATTTCGCCGGATTACGCTATCACGAAAAAGGGATCAATCAGGATATCAGGAGCCGATATGAAAACAATCCTTCTCGTCTTCGGCACGCGGCCCGAAGCGATAAAAATGTGTCCGCTCGTCAAAGAGCTGAAAAGCAGAGCCGGTGTAAAAACGCTCGTCTGCGTCACCGGCCAGCACCGGGAAATGCTTGACGCGGTGCTGGATTCCTTTGACGTCACGCCGGACTTCGATTTGAACATCATGAAACCGCGTCAGACGCTGTTTGACGTTACGTCAAGTATTCTCAACGGCATGCACGGCGTTTTCGAGCAGGCGCGCCCGGACCTTGTTCTCGTGCACGGCGACACGACGACCGCGTTCGTCGCTTCGCTCGCCGCGTTTTACGAGCGGATTCCCGTCGGGCACGTCGAAGCGGGCCTGCGCACCTACGATTTGTATTCTCCCTATCCGGAGGAATTCAACCGTCAGGCGATTTCGCTGACCGCGCGGTATCATTTCGCTCCGACGGAAAAAGCAAAGGAGAATCTGCTGGCGGAGGGGAAAGAAAAAAACAGGATATTCGTTACCGGAAACACGGCGATTGACGCGCTGCGCACGACCGTGCGCAAGGACTATTCCAATCCGACGCTGAATGAGCTCGCCGATACGCGTATTCTGCTGATGACCGCGCACCGCCGCGAGAATCTGGGCGAACCGATGCGCGGGATGTTCCGTGCGATTCGCCGCATCGTCGAGGAATACGGCGACGTTTCTGTCGTTTACCCGGTGCATCTGAATCCCGCGGTCCGTTCGGTCGCAGACGAAATATTCGGGGGCCTTGACCGGGTGCGTCTGATTGAGCCGCTTGACGTGCTTGATTTTCACAATTTCCTCGCGCGGTGCTGTTTTGTCATGACCGACAGCGGCGGCATACAGGAGGAAGCCCCCTCTCTCGGAAAGCCCGTCCTCGTGATGCGCGACACAACGGAGCGGCCCGAGGGCGTCGCGGCGGGGACGCTGCGGCTTGTCGGGACCGCGGAGCGGGACGTTTACGAGGCGTGCAAAAAGCTGCTGGACGACCCGCGCGAATATGAAAAAATGGCAAAAGCCGTGAACCCGTACGGCGACGGCAGGGCAAGCGAGCGCATTGCCGATATTATTCTTGACGGAAAAGAGGGATGCGGGAATGAATAAAACGGTCTCCGTGGTGCTGCCCGTGTATAACGGCGCGGATTATCTGCGCGAGAGCATAGAAAGCGTGCTTTCCCAGACGTACCCGGATTGGGAGCTGCTGATTATCGACGACGGGTCTGCAGATGAATCGCCGTCTATCGCAAAGGCTTACGCCGACGCGGACGAGCGCATCGTTTATTACCGCAACGAAAAGAATATCAAACTCCCGCGAAGCCTCAACCGGGGATTCGCGATGTCGAAGGGGCAGTATCTGACGTGGACGAGCCACGACAATCTGTATTATCCCGAAGCGTTTGAGACAATGGTCGCCGAGTTCGAAAAGGATCCGGAGCTGGGGTTCGTCTTTTCCTCCTGCGACGTGATCGATAAGGACGGCAAAAAGACCAACGACTGGTTTATGACGAAGGATATGGAGCTGCGCAAGATCCTCGGCGCGAATATCGTCGGGGCCTGCTTTATGTACACCAGACGCGTTTACGCGGTGGTCGGAGACTATAATCCCGAACTGTTCCTCGCGGAGGATTTCGATTACTGGCAGCGCATTTTCGCCCGGTTCAAGGTCAAACCGATCGAGAAGATCCTTTACGCTTACCGCGACCACGAGGATAACCTGACGCACACGGAAGACAGCGAGCAAATTGCGAAGATCTGCGAAAAAACGATCCTGAAAAACGCGCTGCTCTACGATAAACTCGACCGCGTCCAGAAGTTCTATATGTTCGAGGGGCTCAATTATTACCGTGAAAAAAGCTCCGTGGATTCGGATTTTTACAAATTCTATCTGGATTATTACGGTAAAATGCACATCTTGTTTTACCGTGCGCCGAAAAAGCTGAAACGAATGGTGGACGCCGTTCGCAAAAAGGATTGATTTGCCATCGCCCGGATAAAAAAGGAACGCGGCGCTTCGATGCGCTCGCGTACCGAGAACTCCATGCTGAATATCATCGTCGGGATCGGCGGCTACGCGGTAAACACCGTTTTGGGGCTTGTTTGCCGCGTGGTCTTTACTCGTTTTCTCCCGAAAGCGTATCTTGGCGTTAACGGCTTTTTTGCGGATATCCTTTCCATGCTGACCGTCGTTGAAATGGGTCTTGGGATTGCAATCGTTTACGCGCTGTATAAACCCATCGCCGAAGACGACAAAGCGCGCGTCGCCTCGCTGATGCGCTTTTTCGGCAGCGCTTACCGTATCATCGGCGCGGTCACGGCTGCGGCCGGACTCTGTGTGATGCCGTTTTTGCCGCGTCTTGTCGAGATGCCGTCCGAGATCACCGAGAGCGTATATCTTCTTTACGGGATCTTTCTTTTCAACAACGCAAGCACCTATTTCTTCTCGTACCGCGGTTCGTTTCTTCTCGCCGCGCAGCAGAACTATATCGTTACGGGGCTCAATTACGTCGTAACGATCACGCAGAGCGTCGTTCAGATGGCGTTCCTTGCCCTTACGCGGGATTATATGTCTTATCTTATTATCCAGACGGTCGGCACGGCGCTGTACAATATCGCGATTTTTATCATCGCGAAGAAAAAATACCCGCATATCGCGGTCAGGAACGCGGAACCGCTGGATAAGGAAACAAAAAAATCCCTGTTCCGCAACACGCGCGACCTGCTGCTCACGCGCATTTCCGGTCTGTTTGTCAACAACACGGATAATATCATCATCACTTATTTCAAAGGGCTCGTCGAGACCGGGGTCACGTCGAACTACACGCTGTTCATCAGCACGCTGACCACGCTTTTCTCGCAGGTGTTTGACGGCATGACCGCCTCGATCGGCAACCACAACGCGCTCGAGGACGGCGAAAAGCGGTACGAGATGTTCAAATTCATCAACTTGAGCAATTTCTGGCTCTACAGTTGGGGCGCGGTCGGCATCGCGTTCGTTTCGTCGGACCTGGTGCGCCTTATCTTCGGCGAGGACTATGTGATCTCGCCGTGGATCCCCGCGGTCCTCGCGGTGAATTTCTATCTTGTCGGCATGCAGAGCGCGGTATGGACTTATATGCAGACGCTCGGCATCTTCCATTACGGCCGGCTGATCTCTTTTGTGACCGCCGGGATCAAAATCGGGCTGTCGATCCTGCTCGGCGCGGATTACGGCGTGTTCGGCATTCAGCTTTCCACCGCGGTCGGGCGTATCCTGACCGATGTGTGGTACAGCCCGTGGGCGTTGTATAAACACGGTTTTCACAAAAAGCCGTCTCTTTATCTCGGCAGATACCTGATTTTTCTTGCAGTGCTCGCGGCGGAATGCGGCATCTGCTTCGTCCTCTGCCGATCGATCGATATCAATCCCTTCGTCGATCTTCTGCTGAAATTCCTGATCTGCAGCGCCGTGCCGAACGCGCTTTTCTTCCTGTGCTTCCGCAAAACCGAGGATATGAAAATGTTCCGCGCCTCTGTCGGACGCATGAAGCATATCGCGATGAAACGGCTCGGTTTCGTCAGAGAAACGGGGGGCGGAGAATGAGCAGATACTTCGCCGCCGTGATTGTCCCCGTCTACAATACGCCACAACAGGTTCTGCGGCGCTGTCTCGACTCCCTTCTGAGCGCCGCGGACGAACGTGTTCAGTTGATAGCCGTCGACGACGGGAGCGACGAAAAGACCGCGGAAACGCTGGAGGAATACGCGCAGAAAGGATTCGTCGTTTACCATAAGGAAAACGGCGGCGTGTCCTCGGCGCGGAACTGCGGGCTTGACCGGACGGACGCGGAATATGTTTTCTTTGCGGACGCCGACGATACCGTCCGGGCGGGATTTCCCGTATCGTTTGCGGAACGGATGAGAACGGACCGGCTTGACGTCCTGATTTCCGGAATCACGATTCTGCCCGAAGGACGTACGGAATCGACGGGTTACGTAAAAAACGTCGTCTCCGACGGCAGAACGCTCGCCGCAGGCAGCGAACGGCTTTTTTCCGGGTTCGATTTGTGTTACAGCGTGCGTATGGGATTCCGCTCGGATTTCATCGGTCGTCTCGGTCTACGTTTCCGCGAGGATATGAGCGTAAGCGAGGATATGGTTTTCAATATGTGCGCGATCGCCGCATCGGAGCGAGCGGAAGCGATCGGGGAGAGCCGCTACGATTACCGTCTTGACTGCCCGGATTCCGCCACGCGCCGCCCGTTCATGCCCGGTTATACCGACTCGATGCGGATAGAATACGAAACGGCGGCGGAGTTGTTTTCCTTTACCGATTCGCTCCGCGACAGGCTTGCGGCTTTTTATATGGATTTCGTATTCTATCACGTCGTACGAAACGAAAAACGCGGAGGAATGCTGACCTTCGACCGTTATCGCGCGATATGTGAAATGCCGATGTTCCGCGAGAGTATCCTGTGCCTCGGCCCGAACCACCGCTGTGAAAACGCAAAGGCGCAGATGCTTTACCGTCTGCGGTATTACCGTCAATACAAGCTGCCCTACGGTGCGGTGAAATGAAATCCGTCCGCGGAATACCGTAAACGGGATTATCTGCTCCCGCTTTTCCGGGTAAACGGAAGAACGAAAAAACGCCGTGCTCCTTTTCGGAACACGGCGTTTTTTCGTGTATGAAACGAAATCAGAACGAACCGTATTTCTTTCTGATTTCGGCCTGCCTGCCGCAGCACATGCGTCCCTCGGGACAGGCGCCGATGAAGCAGCTCGGCCCGTAATGGCGGAAAATTTCCGGCTCGGCTTCGCGGCAAAGAAGGAGCATGCGTTCTGCGAAATCACGGATCTCCCACTGCGCGCGGGTGCAGCAGCGCAGCTTGAAAAACAGCAGAAGCTCGCGGGCGTTCATGGTCGTGACGATATCGATTGTGTTCCCGCTTAGAAGCGTATAAACGAGCGCGTTATCCGACATGCCGAGCGATTTGAGCCCGGCGTAAAGCTCCTTCGCCTTGCGGAAGCAGTCTGCGTAAAGCTTCTCGGCTTCAGGAACGCCGCGGACCGTTTCGGGCAAAACGTATCCGTCCCGGTTCGTTTTCGTCAGGGAAGGAATCTGGATAGACTGCATTCTGTGCCGTGCGAAATGCGTCAGGCAGGAAAGGGATACGCCGTTCACCTCGAACGTGTACACCGCGTTTTCAAGCGCGCGCGGGCGCGGCGAAGAGATAAGCCAGTCGAGCACTTTTTCGCGCGCAGACGCGTCAGCGCCGAACAGCGGCGAGACGTCGGCGGACGGGTTGTATATCGCGGCCGCCGCGGCGCAGACGGTCGCGGAAGCGTTCGGGGTGTAATTCAGAAGACGGACGGGCTCGCTCTCTTTTTTTGCGGGAAGCGCGGAGAGAAGCTCCGCGGGGAAATCGCTTTCCGATTTTTTTTCGGCGCGGGCGTCGAAATCAGTCATAATGCCGGGGGTCAGCTTTCTTGCCTGTTTGGCGAGACTTTCGCCGATTGCGCGAAGCTCGGCAATGGCTGCGCCTCTGCCGTAAAGCATCTGCGTGAGCATATTCAGAAATTCCCGCGCGTTGACCGTGCAGTAAAAATTGCTGTGCAGGCAGTAGGGAAGCACGAAACGCGCGTCCTCCTTCGGCACGCCGAGCGCGCAGAGGCGGGCGTACGCGTCAAAAAAAGACTGCATCCCGTCTGTATACCGTTTTTTCGCTTCTTCGCCGAGGCTGGAAGGAACATAATATCCGCTGTTGGTAAAATCGACGTAGCGGCGTGATTTCACGGTGAACGACGCGAGACGGAATTCAATCAGGAATTGCTCGGCGAAGACGGAGATATTCTCGAACGCGAGATTGTATACGCAGTGCTCGATTGTGGAATTGTGCCCGGACTGCGTGACCTTTTGTATCAGATTCGCGTTTTTTACAGGGTCGGTCGCCGCATGGAAGATTTCCGTCGCGGTGCCTTCGCGCGTGGAGATCCTGCCGGCGCAGGAGGGAATCGTTTCTCCCGAATCGGAAAGACCGAGAATGACGGCTTTTGTTGCAGCGGGATTGTTCATATTCTGACCCCTTTCAGGTTTTTTTTCATTTTAGCATACTTGCGTAAGATATGCAACGCTTAATTTGATTCCGGCAAAATCTTTATTTTATAATTATTTTTGAAAATTTCTTTTTTTGTATTGTAGAAAGCGAATAAAGGTGATATAATGCAATCTGTATACAAATAAACGCGCGCGGCGGCGAATCCGGCCGCGCCGGAGTTAGGAGCATTTATGGTCATTCTTTTTATGGCAAACGGCACCGAAGAAACGGAAGCAATCGCCGTGTTCGATATCCTCAAACGCGGAGGCGTCGAGGTCGTGACGGTCGGCGTTGACGAAAAATCGGTTTGTCTGTCGCACGGTCTTCGCATCGAATGCGATGAATCGTCCCGCGGTCTGGTTTTGTCCGAAGCGCCCGAAGCCGTGATTCTTCCCGGCGGCATGCCGGGAACGTTGAATCTCGAAAAGAATGCGGACGTTATCGGCCTCGTGAAAGACGCAGCGTCGCGCGGCGCTGTTGTCGCCGCAATCTGCGCGGCGCCGTCTATCCTCGGCCGTCACGGATTGCTGAAAGGAAGAGAAGCGGTTTGTTATCCCGGTTTCGAGAAGCATCTGGCGGGAGCCGTGCTTTCCGAAAAACCGGTCGTCCGCGACGGGAATATCATCACGGCGAAGGGAGCGGGAGTCGCCCTGGAATTCGGAGCGGAAATCCTTTCCGCACTCAAAGGGGAAGAAGCCGCAGCCGCCGTCATGAGCGCCGTTCAATACTCCAGATGAAGGACATTCGGCCGCTGAAAAAACGGCTTCGGGAAGAGTATTTGCTGCGCAGAGACCTCATTGAGCCCGAGAAGCGCGAGCAGATGAGCACGGTGATCTGCGACGCTCTGACGCGTCTGCGAAGCTATGAGACCTGCAGCGTGCTCCTGACGTACGTTTCGTTCGGGTCGGAGGTTTCGACCTATCCGATTATCAAACGTTGTTTTGCCTCGGGGAAAGCCGTCGCTGTCCCGAAGTGCGGCGCAAGAAGAAAAATGGATTTTTATCTGATTCATTCCTTTGAAGAGCTTGAGCCGGGCAGATTCGACGTTGCAGAGCCCGATCCGAAGCGCTGTGAAAAAATATCGGATTTTACGGGCGCGTTGTGCCTCGTTCCGGCAATCAGCTTCGACGAACGGGGAAACAGGCTCGGTTACGGCGGGGGGTATTACGACAGTTTCATCTCCGATTTCCCCGGTACGCACATCGGGCTTTGCTTCCGGGAATGTATCGCGGGCGAGCTTCCGAGCTGCAGGCACGATATCCAATACGACAGTATATTAACCGAAAAAGGCATTATTTTATGCCGGAAATAAAGGACTGACAGCAGATGGACAAAAACAATACTCCCGTTTAGCCGGAGCAGACGACGAAAAAATATACGCCCGGCGCGGCGGATCAGGCCACGAGAAAATTCGACGCGGTGCCGATTTCAAAAGAAGCGAGGCAGCGCTCCGTCGGCAGCACGGGGCCGACGCATACCTATACGCCGGGCAGGAACGTTCGGAATACGTCTTCCCCGTCGGCTCAGGCCGCGCGTCCCGCCGCGGAAAAAGCATCAGCCGACTCGAAAAAACACACGGTCGGGTCCGGTTCCGCCGCAGGCAAAAGGACCGCGTCTGCCGGCGCCAGGAAAACCGGCGGCAAAGACAGGGTGGGCGGCGCCAAACAGAAAGCGGGCGAAATCGCCGGCAAAATGAAAAATGCCGCCGCAAAGGGCAGAACCGCCGCCGCAAAAAAACGCGGAAGAAAATCTCCCGAGATGCGCCGTAAGTACCGCCGCAGAAGAATCGTCCGTCTTTTATTGCTGCTTACCGTCATCGGCCTGTCGATCGGCGTTTCCTACATTGCGATCGGCTGCGTCAACGATATCCTCGCCATGAACCGTTCGACGGATAAGGTCTCCGTTTCCGTCAATGATAAAATGTCCACCGAAGAGGTCATCGATATCCTCGCGCAGAAAGAGTTGATTCGATATCCGAAGTTCTGCAAGCTTTTCGCGCAGATACGCGGGTATGACAAAACGAAATACATCACCTCCGTTTACGAGCTTCAGGCAAGCTACGGGCTCGAAAAGCTCCTGATACGCATGAGCAAGAACGCGCAGTCCGCGGAAACGGTCACGTTGAGTTTTCCCGAGGGCTACAATATCGAGCAGATATTCGAGAAGCTCGAAGCGAATCAGGTCTGTTCCACCGCAAGTCTGCGCGCGACCGCGCGTGAAATGGATTTTTCCGAGGAATATCCGTTTCTGAAACAGATCGCAAACAAGGAACAGCGCTTTTATCTTCTCGAGGGATATCTGTATCCCGATACGTACGAATTCTACATCGGCGAAAACGCCGCCAGCGTAATAAAGAGGTTCCTTACGAACTTCGAGAACCACTGGTCAGAGGAGTTCGACAACGCGGCTGCGCAGATTGGCAGAAGCATGGACGATATCCTCAAGATCGCCTCTGTTATCGAGAAGGAGGCTTACGGGAAAGACCAGATGTATAAGGTTTCTTCCGTGCTGCACAACCGTATGAACAGCGGCAGCGACGAGTTCCGTTATCTGCAGTGCGACTCTACGTCAAAATACGTTTCCTATATTCCCGAAACGGTTCTTTCCGGCGATCAGCGGATTCTTTATACGAAGTTTTACGATACGTATCAATGTATCGGACTCCCGGCGGGCCCGATCTGCAGTCCCGGCGAACAGGCGATAAAAGCCGCGCTTCACCCGGAAAGCACGGGGTATTACTATTTCAGACATGACGTCAACAAAAAGATCTATCTTGCCGAGACGAAGGCCGGTCACGACCGCAACGGCGAGGAAGTGCTGCGCGTGAACGCGAGAGCCAAAAACAACAATAACTGACGCAGAGGTAACGCCAATGCCCGAGCAAATCAAAGTATGCAGAGTCGGCGGGGACCGGTACGACGAGCTGATGCAGACGATGGATCTGTCTTTCGGCTTCGTCGATGAAAAGAGCGTGCCTTTCATACAGCTTCTGCCGAAGCTCTACAAAAAAGAATACGCGCCGTGGGAGAATAACATTTGTGTTCTCGAAAACGGCAGGATACGCGCCGCAATCGGGATTTTTTATCAGCAGCTTTCGGTCTGCGGAGACCTTCTGAAAGTCGGCGGCGTCGGCAACGTCTGCGTTCACCCGGACGCAAGAGGGAAGGGTTACATGCAGAAAGCGCTCGGGGCGGTCGCGGAGGAAATGAAGCATAACGGCACGGACTTCTCATTTCTGGACGGCCACCGTCAGCGTTACGCGTATTTCGGCTACGAAAGCGGCGGGACTGCGGCGAACGTCACCGTCGACGCGGGGAATATCCGGCACGTTTTCGGCGCTTGTTACAAACCCGAAACGCAGATTGTCCCGATAAATGAGGACGAGCAGGAAAAAGAGCTTCTTGTCCGGATCAACGATCTTTCTCCCGTACACGCCCTTCGGTCGCCCGGGCGTATCGTCGATATTCTGCGCTCCTGGAACAACAACGCGTATAAACTGCGCAGAAACGGAAAGACCATCGGCTATTTCGTGCTTTCCCGCGACGACGTTTCCGTAACGGAGTTTCGCGTGATCGCGCCGGAGTATATCCCGGATGCCGTCGCCGCGATCGTTCTTCCGCGCTCGCATATGCGCGCCGTATTCAGCATGAGCGTCTGCGATACCGATTATTATGATTATCTTTCTTCCATCGGTTCCGGCGTCGGCACAAGCGGCGCTTTCCGCGTCAGCATTTATCAATATGAAAAAACGCTTTCCGCGTTTTTCAAAGCGAAGGCGCTCGAAACCGTTCTTCCGGACAACCGCACCGTCGTGCTGATACACGGATTCCGTGCGGACGAGAATCTGAAAATCGAGATAAAAGATAACGTTCCGTCCGTTGCCGCCTGCCGGGATAAGCCGGATTTGGAGCTGTCCCATCTTGATGCCGCGTCGTTTTTCTTCGGGTTCCGATCCCCGATGCGTCGGCTTGCGCCCGGGCTTTGCGCGGCGCTTCCGCTGCCGGCGTTCCTTCCCTCGCCCGACCACGTTTGAACGGCCTTTTTAAGTGAATGCGCAAATGAGCCGCAAAAAATAAAAAAAACACTTGCAATTCGCAAAACGATATGATATAGTATATTGTAATTTTATCCCGAACCGAAAGAGGTGGAACAAAATGAAAGACGGAATTCATCCCGCTTACAAGCAGACGGAGGTCAGATGTGCCTGCGGCGCTGTTTATACGACCGGCTCTACGAAGGAGAATATTCGTGTCGATATCTGCTCCAAATGCCATCCGTTCTTCACCGGTAAGCAGAAGCTCGTCGATACCGGCGGACGTGTTGACAGATTCAAAAAGCGTTACAGTCTGGATAAATAAAGACCCGGTGTTATCCGCTGCGGTTTTATCCGGTAGAGTTTGAAAGGTGACTTTTCCGAAACGAAGGAAAGGTCACCTTGAACTTGTTTTTCGTTTTTTCGGGGCAGCGCCGCACATGTGCGTTCATATGGCGCCGCATTTAGGATTTTTTTCGATTGATTCGTATAATAGATGCAAGGAGACGGCGGAGGCTTTCTTATGGCGGAATACAGCACGGTGCTTGCCGAATGCGTCGGCGAGGTCGAGATAAAAAAGTCGAAATTCATCGCCCGTCTCGCGCCCGTATCCGACGCAGCGCAGGCCAGAGCATTTCTCGATATGGTGCGGGACGGGAATAAGCGCGCCAGACACAACGTCCACGCGTTCCGGCTTCTCGACGGAGTCGTCGGCTGTTCCGACGACGGTGAACCGCAGGGTACTGCAGGCAAGCCCGTTCTCGACGCGCTCATCGGCTCCGGGCTTTATAACGTCGAAATCGTCGTTACGCGTTATTTCGGCGGGATCCTGCTCGGCACCGGCGGTCTTGTCAGAGCGTATTCCGACGCAGCAAAAGCTTCTCTTGTGGCGGCGTCTCCGGTCGTGATGCAGAGCGCGAACGAATATATGCTTTCCGTCGATTACAGCCGCTACGGCAGGGTCAGCGCGCTGATCCCCGAATACGGCGGAAAAATCGACGAAACGTCTTTTCTCAACGATATTGAAATAAGATTTTTCATTCCCGATGCGCAATCCGAAGCGTTTCTTTCCGCGCTTTCGGAGTTGACGCTCGGTTCCGTGGTCCCGAATCTGACCGGTGTGACGTACCGCGTTAAAAACTGACCCGTCGAAAGGATACGGTGGTGACGCATGAAAGAATCCATCCGAGAACGGCAGCTTCATTTCGAATCGGAGCTGCTTTCTCCGAACGCGATGTTCTGCGCCCGAACGAAGGGCAGACTCCGGGAAGAAGCCATATGTCCCGTCCGCACGGATTATCAGCGGGACCGGGACCGTATCCTGCACTGTAATTCCTTCCGCCGTCTGAAGGACAAAACGCAGGTGTTTCTTTCCCCCGAGGGCGACCATTACCGGACACGGTTGACGCATACGCTCGAGGTTTCACAGATCGCTCGAACCATTTCCCGCGCGCTACGGCTGAACGAAGACCTGACCGAGGCCATCGCGCTCGGTCACGATCTCGGGCATACGCCGTTCGGTCACGCGGGGGAACGGGCGCTGAACCGCGTAATGCCCGGCGGGTTCCGTCACTACGAGCAAAGTCTTCGAACGGTCGACCGTCTGGAGCACGGCGGGGAAGGGCTGAACCTTACTTACGAAGTCCGAGACGGGATTCTCTGTCATACGACCGGCCCCGAAGCGCAGACGCTTGAGGGACGCGTCGTCAAGATGGCGGACAGGATCGCGTACGTCAATCACGACATCGACGATGCGCAGCGCGCGGGCGTGATGTGCGAAGAGGATATTCCCGCGTCGATCCGCACGGTGCTCGGCGGAAACAAGTCGGACCGTTTCGACCGTCTCGTGATTTCCGTGATCGAAAACAGCGACGCCCGGATCATGATGTCCCCCGAAGTCAGCGAGGCCTTCGAGGAACTGCATCGGTTCATGTTCAAAATGGTTTATACCAATCCGATCTGCAAAGGCGAGGAAGGGAAGGCGGAGGCTCTCGTCGAGGCTCTGTGGCGATTATACAGCGAGGATTGCGAAAAATTGCCCGAATTCTATCGACGGATCGCCGAAACCGACGGCGCGCAGAGAGCGGCCTGCGATTATATCGCGGGCAT
>JAFRTA010000426.1 GCA_017427315.1 Clostridia bacterium | reverse complement strand
AAGCTGTTCAAGACCGCGAAGCAGGCGGTCATGAAGAGCGGCAATTACGCATATATCGGCAGAAAGCAGAAAAAACGCGAGTTCCGCAGACTCTGGATCGCGCGCATCTCCGCCGGCTGCAAGGCGAACGGCATGAACTACTCCACGTTCATCAACGGTCTGAAAAAGGCCGGCGTCAACCTGAACCGCAAGATGCTCTCCGAGATCGCGATCGCGGATCCCGCCGCGTTCACCGCGCTTACGGAGCAGGCGAAGGCTGCCCTTCGGTAATCTCGTTTCGCAAAAGGGAGCACTTCTGTGTTCCCTTTTTTCTACGGTGTTTTTATGATACACGCGGAAAACATCACCTCGGTCAACAATCCGTCGATCAAAACGGCGGTCAGGCTGCGCGAGAGCGCGGCGGCACGACGCGAAAGCTCCCGATTTCTTGCCGAGGGGCTTCGTTTGTGCGTCGACGCGGCGTTGAGCGGCGTAAAAATATACGAGGCGTATATTCTGCCCTCCGCCGCGGAAAAATACGCCGCGGAGCTTGAACCCGTTTTCGCCTCGGCAGAGCGCGTTTTTTCGGTTTCCGACGCGGTCGCCTCGAAGCTTTCAGATACGAAACACACGCAGGGCGTGTTCGCCGTCTGCGCGACGCCCGATTTGCCGTCGGAGGCGTCGGGCGTCGACCCGCAGGGGATCTATGTCGCCGCCGAACGGCTGCAGGACCCCGCGAACCTCGGCGCGCTCTGCCGCACGGCGGAGGCGCTCGGGATCGACGGGATCATTGTCGGCTCCTGCTGCGACGTGTTTTCACCGAAGGCGCTGCGCGCCTCGATGGGCGCGGCGTTCCGCCTACCGATTGTCGACGCGCCGGATTTGCCCGCGCTTCTCTCGTCGCTTGCCGCGCGGGGAATGCGCGTTCTCGGCTCGGTGCCGGACGCGACCGCGGTCAAAATCACGCAGATCGCCCTTAAACGCGGCGTCGTCTGCGTCATCGGCAACGAAGGCGGCGTCAACAGCGATTAAACGCTTGCCGTGTGCGATACGCGGGTGACGATCCCCATGGCGGGCAGGGCGGAGTCGCTGAACGCGTCCGCCGCCGCCGCGATCCTGATGTGGGAGTTGGTCAGAAATGGCGTCTGCGACTGAATACTGGATCTGGCTGCAGACCGCGCTCGGTTACGGCGCGCGCGTCGACGAGCTGCTGTTGTATTTCGGCTCCGCGGAGCAGATCTATAACGCGTTCTGCGCGCGGGAGATCCAGCCGACGGTCACCCCTGCGGTGCACCGGAAGATGACCGCGGTCAGTCCCTCGCAGGTCGCGGACGTGCAGAAGCTTTGCCGTGAAAAAGGCTGGCATATCGTCACGCCCGACAGCGAATACTATCCCGAGGGCTTCCGGCGGATTGCCGCCAGGCCGCTCGTGCTTTACGTGCAGGGCGAGCCCGCGCTGCTGAAAAATGAATTCAATATCGGCTTCGTCGGCACGCGCAGCGCGTCCCGTTACGGCGCCGAAACGACGCGCAAGCTTGCTTACTGCGTCGCGTCCGCAGGCGCCGCGGTCGTCAGCGGCTGCGCCGTGGGCGTGGATACCGCGAGCCATATCGGCGCGCTGCAGGCAAAAGGCAAAACGGTCGGCTTTCTCGGCACCGCGCTGGGCGTGGATTATCCGAAAGAAAACCGCGACGTGCGCGAGGCGATCGCCAGAAACGGCGCGCTCGTGACCGAATATCAGCCCGGCGTGCAGGGAAGCCGCAACACGTTCCCCATCCGAAACAGGCTGATTGCCGCGTTTTCCGTCGGCGTCGTCGTGACGGAGGCGGCGCAGAAAAGCGGCTCGCTGATCACCGCGTCCTTTGCCGCGGAATACGGCAAAGACGTGTTCGCGGTTCCCGGCGAGATCGACAACGCCGCGTATTCCGGCAGTCACAGCCTGATCCGCGACGGCGCGAAGCCCGTATTCGGCGCGGCGGATATCCTCGAAGAGTATACGATGCGCTTCGGCGTCGACCTCGGCGCGCTGCGCGAACGGTTGAAAAAGACCGGCGTTCCCGTCGCGGAGAAAACGCAGTCCGCCGACCGGACGAAACCGAATGGTAAAACGCCCGCGCACAGCGCTTCCCCGGCGGATTCCGGAAATGCTGCTGCTCCGGCGGAAAAACGGCCGCTGCCGCCCTTTGTGGATGAAACGGGCGCTGCGGTATACGAATACCTTCTGCGCTGCGGCGCCGTGGACGCAGACGGGATTGCGTCGGCGCTGGAGCTTCCGGCGCCGCGCGTTCTGGCGGCGCTGACCATGCTTGAGCTGGCGGGCGTCGCCGCAAAGGACGGCACGAACCGTTTCCGCCCGCAATGAACGCATACGCATGATTGCGTGATTGTTTCATTCCGTAAATCTTGAACCGAAAGGGTTTTACGATATGTCAAAACTTGTCATCGTTGAGTCGCCCGCGAAGGCGAAAACGATCAAAAAGTTCCTCGGCGGCGATTTTGACGTCAAGGCCTCGATGGGGCACGTGCGGGATCTGTATCCCTCGCGCCTGAGCGTCGACGTCAATAAGGATTTCGAGCCGAAGTATACTGTAATCAAAGGAAAGGAAAAACTCGTCGCCGAGCTGACCTCTCTCGTCAAAAAGGCGGATGACGTCTATCTCGCGACCGACCCGGACCGCGAGGGAGAGGCGATCTCCTGGCATCTGGCGACGATTCTCGGCCTGGACGTCGACAAGGTCAAGCGCGTCAAATTCAACGAGATCAATCAAAAATGCGTCACCACCGAAATTGCGCATCCTTCGACGATCGACATGGACCTGGTCAACGCGCAGCAGGCGCGTCGGATCCTCGACCGTCTGGTCGGCTATATGCTCAGTCCGTTTGTCTCGCAGAAGATCCGCCGCGGGCTTTCCGCCGGGCGCGTGCAGAGCGTCGCGGTGCGTCTGATCGTCGACCGCGAGGAAGAGATCAACGCGTTCGTCCCCGAGGAATTCTGGACGATTGAGGCGAAGCTTTCCGCGCCGCCCTCGCGCAAGGTCTTCAAGGCCGTATTCTACGGCGACGAGACCGGCAAAGTCGATATCAAGACGGCGGAGCAGACGCAGTTCTATCTCGACCGTCTCGACGGCGCGGAGTATTCGGTCGAAAAGATAAAAAAAGGCGTGCGCAAGCGCATGTCTCAGCCGCCGTTCACCACCTCGACGATGCAGCAGGACGCGTCTCACCGTCTCGGCTTCACCGCCCAGCGCACGATGCGCACCGCGCAGGAGCTTTACGAGGGCGTCGACGTGCAGGGGATCGGTTCGGTCGGTCTGATCACTTATATGAGAACCGATTCGCGCAGGATCTCCGAGGAATCCCGCGCGGCGGGCGCAAAATATATCGGCGAAACCTACGGTCCGCATTATCTGCCGGAAAAACCGCGTTATTTCTCCGCGGCCGCCGGCGCGCAGGACGGGCACGAGGCGATCCGTCCCACGATGCCCGAGCTTACGCCCGAGCGCGTCAAGGGCTCGCTGACCGGGGATCAGTATCGGCTTTACGAGCTGATTTGGAAGCGTTTTATCGCGAGCCTGATGGCTCCCTGCGTTCAGGATACCGTCAAGGTGGATATCCGCGCCGCGAAGCCCGGCGAGACCGGCACGTACTGCATGTTCGGCGTCAGCGGATACTCCGTCCGGTTCCCCGGCTATACCGTGCTTTACGACGACAGGGGAGAGGACGAGAGCGAGACCGATTTGCCCGATTTGGCGGAAGGCCGGGAGCTGCGCTTCAAGGGGCTCGACGGGCTGCAGCATTTTACGCAGCCGCCGGCGCGCTACACCGAAGCGTCTCTGATTAAAAAAATGGAAGAAACCGGCATCGGCCGTCCGAGTACCTACGCGTCGATTATTTCGACCATTACCTCAAAGGAATACGTCGCGCGGGAGAAAAAATCGCTCAAGCCGACGGAGCTGGGCGTCGTCGTGACCGACCTGCTGCGTTCGAAATTCCCGAAAATCGTCAATACGAAGTTCACCGCCGGTATGGAAACCGAGCTGGACGAGGTCGAAGAGGGAAAACTCGACTACGTGAAGATGCTGCACGAATTCTACGACGATTTCAGCGAAACGCTGGATAGGGCGCGGGATTCGATGAAGGGCGTCAAGCTCGAGCTCAAGAGCGACGTGACCGATATCCCCTGCGACAAGTGCGGCAGAATGATGGTCGTCAAGGTCGGCAGATTCGGCAAATTCCTCGCCTGCCCGGGCTATCCCGAGTGTAAAAATACGAAGCCGTTTATCGAAAAGAAAAACGCCCGCTGTCCCGTCTGCGGGGGCGACGTCGTGTCGAAAAAGACAAAGCGCGGCTACACGTTCTACGGGTGCTCGAATTATCCCACCTGCAATTTTATGACGTGGGATACGCCTACGGACGAGAAATGCCCGAAATGCGGGTCTTCGCTGTTTAAATCGAGAGGCGGCCTCGTCAAATGCTACAACGAGGGCTGCGGTTACGAGAAAAAGGCCGGCAGAGGAAAAAAGAAGGCTGCCGACAATTCCGAAAATGAAGAATAAAAGAATCGTCGTCGTCGGCGCGGGGCTTGCGGGATGCGAAGCCGCGTTCCGGGTCGCCGAGGCGGGATATCCGGTCGAGCTGCATGAAATGAAGCCCGTGCGGTTTTCTCCCGCGCACCGCAGCGAAAAATTCGCGGAGCTGGTCTGTTCGAATTCCCTGAAGGCGGAGCGTATCGGCTCCGCCGCGGGACTTTTAAAGGCGGAAATGCTGCGTCTGGGCAGCGTCACCGTCGCCGCTGCGCTGCAGACGAAGGTCCCCGCGGGCGGGGCGCTCGCCGTGGACAGAGACCGGTTCTCCTCGCTTGTGACCGAGCGCATCAACTCCCACCCGAACATTGCCGTTGTTCGCGGCGAAGTGACGCGGATCCCCGACGCGGACGCGGTGATCATCGCCGCGGGACCGCTCGTGTCCGATGCGCTCGCCGGGGCGATCAGCGAAAAAACCGGCGGCTTTTTAAGCTTCTTCGACGCCGCCGCGCCGATCGTGACCGCCGAAAGCGTCGATATGGACGCCGCTTTCGTGATGTCGCGTTACGACAGAGGCGGAGACGATTATATCAACTGCCCGATGAACAAAGAGGAATACGAGCGCTTTTACGAGGCGCTGGTTTCCGCCGAACGGGCGCAGATTCATACGTTTGAAAAAAAGAAAAATATTTACGAGGGCTGCATGCCCATCGAGGTCATGGCCGAACGCGGTCCGGATACCGTCCGTTACGGCCCGATGAAGCCTGTCGGCCTGCGGGACCCGCGCACCGGCCACCGCCCGTGGGCGGTGCTGCAGCTTCGCAAGGAGAACGAGGCGGGCACGATGCTGAATCTCGTCGGCTTTCAGACGAATCTCAAATTCGGCGAGCAGAAGCGCGTGTTTTCAATAATCCCCGCCCTGCGCGACGCGGAGTTCGTGCGCTACGGTGTGATGCACCGTAATTCATTTATCGATTCGCCGCGTCTGCTGCAGAAGAACCAATCCCTGAAAAGTGATCCGCGCGTCTTCTTCGCCGGGCAGATCACCGGCGTCGAGGGGTATATGGAATCCGCCGCGTCCGGCATCCTCGCCGGGATCAACGCCGTGCGGTATCTCGCGGGCGAAGCGCCGTTCCTGCTCCCGCCGATCACGATGCTCGGCGCGCTGAACGCCTATATTACGGACGAGAGCGTCAAAAGCTTTCAGCCCATGGGTGCAAGCTTCGGCATCCTGCCGCCGCTCGAAGAAAAGATCCGCGATAAAAAACTGCGTTATGAGACGCTGGCCGGGAGAAGCCTTGCGTATTACGACGCCGAGGTGAACATATGAAGATTATCGTCGATGCGTTCGGCGGGGACAACGCCCCGCTGGAGATTATCCGGGGAGCCGCTCTCGCGGAAAAAGAATACGGCGTGGAGATCGTCCTGACGGGCGACAGGGAAAAAATCGAGAACTGCGCTTCGGAGAACGGGCTGGACGTCTCCGGCTTTGAAATCATACACGCGCCGCTGGTCATGGATGCGGAGGATGACCCCCGCGCCGTGCTGAAAGGCAAGCTGGACTCCTCGATGGGCGCGGGGCTCAAGGCGCTCTCCGAGGGCCGCGGCGACGCGTTCGTTTCCGCGGGCAGCACCGCCGCGCTCGTCGTGGGCGGGACCTTCCTCGTGCGGCGCATCAAAGGCGTCAAGCGCTGTGCGATCGCTTCGGTCATGCCCTCCGACAAGGGCCCGTTTCTGTTGATAGACTGCGGCGCGAACGCCGAATGTGAGCCGCGTTATCTCGTGCAGTTTGCGAAAATGGGTTCTGTTTATATGGAAAAAGTGCTCGGGATCCCCTCGCCCCGCGTTGGCCTTGCGAATATCGGAACGGAGGAGACCAAAGGCACGCCCTTTATCCGCGAAAGCTACGCGCTGCTGAAGCAAGAGGCGTCTGTCAACTTTATCGGCAACGCCGAGGTGCGGGATATCCCCTTCGGCGTGTGCGACGTGGTCGCGGCGGACGGCTTCACGGGCAATGTGATCCTTAAAATGTACGAGGGCGTCGCGGGAATGCTCGTGGGGAACATGAAAGCGATGTTCAAAAAGAACCTTGTTTCAAAGCTCGGCGCGCTCTGCGTGATGGGCGGGTTGAACGAGTTCAAGAATAAAATGGATTACAAACAGTACGGCGGAGCGCCGCTGCTGGGGCTGACGGCGCCGGTCATCAAGGCGCACGGCTCATCGGACGCGACGGCGCTGATGAACGCGATCCGTCAGGCGAAGGAATGCTGCGAAAAAGACGTGGTCGGCACGATCACGAAGGGCATGCAGGCGGCGGACGGCGAATAAGGGCGCGTTTGCGTATCGGGATGTTTTTATGGAAGAACTGGAAAAAAGAATCGGCTACATATTCAAGAATAAAACGCTTCTGCGAAACGCGCTGACGCATTCGTCCTACGCGAACGAGGCGGGCAACTGCGAGAGCAACGAGCGGCTGGAATTTCTCGGCGACTCGGTGCTCGGTTTTGTGACCGCGGACGCGCTGTACCGTAAAATGTCGGACAGCCCCGAGGGCGAAATGACAAAACGCCGCGCGGCGGAGGTCTGTGAAAAAGCGCTGTTCGGTTACGCGAAATCCATCGGATTGGGCGAGTATATCCTGCTCGGCAAGGGCGAGGAACACAGCGGCGGCAGGGAGCGTCCGTCTCTTCTTGCGGATGCGTTCGAGTCGCTGATCGCGGCCATCTATCTCGACGGCGGCCTGAAGCCCGCGCGCAGGTTCGTCCGCCGCTTTATCGGTCGCATCGACGTGGAACAGGACGAGCTTCGGGATTATAAGACTTTGCTTCAGGAAATCATTCAGAAAAATCCGGAGGAGCATATCGATTACGTCCTCGTAGGCGAATCCGGCCCCGCCCACGACCGCAGGTTCGAGGTCGAGGTGCACCTGAACAGCAACGTGATCGGCACGGGCGTCGACAGAAGCAAGAAAAAAGCCGAGCAGGCAGCGGCGCGCGAGGCGCTGCTGCTGATGGGCTGCAAAGAGGACTGAAAAAATGCCGCAGAACGTGTTTCGGTGCCGCGATACCGCATTCCCGCTGGGATGCAGGACCTATATCATGGGGATACTGAACCTGACGCCGGATTCCTTCTCCGACGGCGGATTGTACGTTTCGCGTGAAGCGGCGCTCGTCCGCGCGCTTGAAATGCAGACCGAAGGCGCGGATCTGATCGACGTCGGCGCGGTCTCGACGCGTCCGGGCTCTGTTCCCGCCGACGAAGCGGAGGAACTGCGAAGGCTGTCGTTCCTTGGCGAAATCTGCGGCGCGCTGTCCGTGCCCGTTTCGGTCGATACCTACCGCCCGCGTATCGTGGAATACGCGCTTTCCTGCGGCGCGAAGATCATCAACGACGTCAGCGGAGAGTTTAACCCGGATATGGCTTCGCTCGTGCGGGAGAGCGGCTGCGGATATATCGTGATGCACTCGCCGACCCGGAACGCAGGGGATGCGTTCGCGTATCCCGAAGGGGTCGTGCGGCACGTTCAGTGTTTTTTTGACGAAATCATGGCTCGCCTTTCGGACGCCGGCGTTCTGCCGCAGAATATCTGCCTTGACCCGGGATTCGGATTCGGTAAGAATACGCAGGAGAATCTCCTGCTGCTGCAGGGACTTGACGCTCTGGATACCGGCGGCGTTTGTCTGCTGTCGGCGCTGTCGCGCAAGCGTTTCGTGCGCGTGCTGACCGACGCCCCGGCGGAGGACTGCGACGCGGCGACGGCTGCGGGGTGCGTGATATCCGTGCAGAAGGGCGCGGATATGGTACGCGTCCACAACGTGCGGGACTGCGCACGCGCCGTCAGACTCGCGGATCTTGTATACAGAACGTGACCGGCGGTTCCCGTCGGTTTTTGTTTGTTGTTCGTTGTTGGCTGCCGGTCGTCAGCCGTTCGGTGACAGGTCGATACCATAAGGGGGCTTTATAGTATAATGGATAAAATAATGATAAAGGGGCTCAGGTTGTTTGCTTATCACGGCGTGTTCGAAAAGGAAAAGCGGGAAGGGCAGACGTTTGTTCTCGACCTGACGCTCGAAGCGGATCTGTCGAAGGCGTGCGCGTCCGATGCGCTTGCCGATACTGTCAGTTATGCCGACGTGATCGAAACGGTGAAGCGCGCGTTTTGCGCAACGTCATACGATCTGATCGAATGCGCGGCGCAGACGGTCGCCGACGCGGTCCTGGCGGAATATGAAAAGGTGATACGCGTGACGGTGCGCGTGATGAAGCCCGACGCGCCGCTCGACGCGGAGCTCGCGTACGCCGCCGTTGAGATCGTGCGGGGGAGGGCGGAAAGATGAAAAAGGCGTATTTGAGCATCGGGACGAATCTCGGCGACCGGCTCGCGAATCTGCAGGACGCGGTCGACGCGCTGCGTCTTTTGCCCCGTACGGAAGTAATAAAGTGTTCCGCGGTGTACGAGACCGCGCCGTGGGGATATGCCGAACAGGCGGATTTCTATAATATCTGCGTGATGCTCGAAACGGAGCTGTCGCCCCACGCGCTGCTCGGCGCCTGTCTCGGGATCGAAGCCGCCATGGGAAGGGTCCGCACCTTCAAAAACGCGCCGCGCCGCATCGATATCGATATGATATTGTATGAAGGCGTTGAGCTGCATACGGAGGAATTGACGGTCCCTCATCGGGAAATGAAGAACCGCGCCTTTGTGCTCGCGCCCCTTGCGGAGCTGACGGACGAATACGCGTCGCTGCTCGAAACGGTCGGCGACCAGAAAATAGATAAAACGGATATCTGTATATTGTAGTAATTTGTACAGGAAATACAAGATAAACCGAAAACACCCGGAGCTGTTGCAAATAGTCAAAAAAAAGGGCAAAAAAATGAAAAAAAGGTGTTGACAAGCGGGGAGTGATGTGCTAAACTCATTAAGCGCTTCGGGAGAGGCGCAGCGGGATTGAGGGCCGGAAGGCCGGAAAAAACGCGAAAAAAAGTTAAAAAAAGTGCTTGACAAGGCGCGGTCGGTT
>JAFRTA010000425.1 GCA_017427315.1 Clostridia bacterium | reverse complement strand
GCATGACCGGCGCGCTGCCGAGCAGACCGCCAAAGGTGACCTCGTCGCCGACGGTTTTCCCGGGAGCGGGAATGATGCGCACGGCGGTGGTCTTCTGATTGATCATACCGATCGCCGCCTCGTCCGCGATGATCGCCGATATCGTTTCCGCGGGCGTGTCGCCGGGTACCGCGATCATATCGAGTCCGACAGAGCAGACGCAGGTCATCGCCTCGAGCTTATCTAGGAACAGTGCGCCGGATCTTGCCGCCGCGTTCATGCCCTCGTCCTCGCTCACGGGGATAAACGCGCCCGAAAGTCCGCCGACGTGGTTCGAAGCCATCACGCCGCCTTTTTTGACCGCGTCGTTCAGCAGAGCGAGCGCGGCGGTCGTGCCGTGCGTTCCGCAGACCTCAAGCCCCATTTCCTCAAGTATCCGTGCGACGCTGTCTCCCTTTGCTGGCGTCGGCGCGAGCGAAAGATCGACGATGCCGAAGGGCACGCCGAGCCGCTTCGACGCTTCCTGTGCGACGAGCTGACCCATGCGCGTGATCTTGAACGCGGTCTTCTTGATCGTCTCAGCAACAACGTCGAACGGCGCTCCTTTGCAGCCCTGCAGGGCGTGATATACCACGCCCGGGCCGCTGACGCCTACATTGATGACGCATTCCGGCTCGCCGACGCCGTGGAACGCCCCCGCCATGAACGGGTTGTCCTCAACGGCGTTCGCGAAAATCACGAGCTTCGCGCAGCCCATGCCGTCGTTCTCTTTCGTCAGGTCCGCCGTCTCGCGCACGGTTTCGCCCATCAGACGCACGGCGTCCATGTTGATGCCCGCCTTTGTAGAGGCGACGTTGACGCTCGAGCAGACGATCTCCGTCTGCGAAAGGGCGGATGGGATCGAAGCGATCAGTTTTCTGTCGCTTTCGGTAAAACCCTTCTGAACGAGCGCGGAAAAACCGCCGATGAAATTCACGCCGCATTCCGCCGCCGCTTTGTCAAGCGCCTTTGCGAGCGGCGTATAGTCCGATTCGGCGCAGGAAGCCGCGACAAGAGAAACCGGCGTTACCGAAATACGCTTGTTGACGATCGGGATGCCGAATTCTTTTTCGATATCTTCCGCGACAGAGACGAGATTTTTTGCCTTGCGCGTGATTTTGTCATACATCTTTTCGGCGCAGCGGCCGATCTCCGTATCCGCGCAGTCGAGAAGGGAGATCCCCATCGTGACCGTGCGGATATCGAGATGCTGCTTGCCGATCATATCGAGCGTGCTTAAAATGTCCTGATTGTTGAGCATGGTTCGCCCCCCGCGTTTGCGTTTTGCTTTTTGGGTGTTGAGCTGTGGGTGAGAATCCCAAATCACAAATCACTCTTCTCACATTTCACATTTCACATATCACATATCACCGCATCCGTCAGACACGGTGCATCGCGTTGAAGATATCCTCCCGCTGGATGCGGATCTCAAGCCCGAGCTGTTTTCCCGCGTCGGTCAGCTTATCGCTCAATTCCGTGAACGACAGCAGGCAGTCTTCGGTATCGATGAGCATGATCATCGTAAAAAAGTCCTGCATGACGGTCTGGCTGATGTCGAGGATGTTGATCCCGTTGTCGGCGAGCAGACGGCACACGTCCGCGATGATCCCTTTTCTGTCCTTGCCCGTAACGGTAACGATCGCTTTCATTCGGTTCTCTCTCCTTCGTTATTTGACGATTCTGTAAGTATGCAGATAGCACGCGACCGTGCGGTCGTAATCGCCGATGGTGATATAGGTCTCGCCGTCTTTCTCGAATACGGTCAGACCCTCGGATTCCCATTCTTTCAGGCCGAAGATCGGGCGCACGAACGCCTGCTCGTATTCGCCGGTCGTGAGGTCGACCCTGCCGATGATCTTATTTTTCGCGCCTTCCGCGTCCGCGTGGTCTACGTTCAGATACAGATAATTGCCGAAGACGTCGCCGCCCTGCAGACGGTCGAGCGGTTCGGTGCCGACGAGGGGCAGATCGTAAAGGTGCGTCAGCGTTTCGAGATCGTAGACGTAGATGCGGTCCGCTCCCTTATAGCGCGAGCAGTAAAGCTTTCCGTTCGCTTCGTCCGCCGCGCACCACGGGATGCCGTCGCAGAGGAATTGTCCCGCTTCGGGACGCTCGTTCTGGGGCAGGGAAGCGCCTTCCGCCTCGCCGATCACATACCCGCGCATATAGGCGTATTGCCCGGTATAATTCAGCTCCGTATCGAATACGACCACGAGATGGTCCGCGTTGTCGTCGAGGTTCTCAAGCGAACAATAGAGCTTGCCGTTTGCGTATCCGATATCGCCGATATGGTCGTAATGCAGCGCGCGGAATTCCTGCGGGATCGCGTTCACGTTCTTTTTCAGGATCTTTCCGGTCTCCATATCGAGCTTTGAGAGCACTGCGAAATACATGTTTGCGATCGACGCCGAGGTATAATAATACGCCCCGTCGGTCGTTACGCCCTGACTGCCGCCGGAGAGCGCGTCTTCCAGCACGTACTTCTGCGTCGAGACAAGCTCGAGCGATTCGGTTCCCGAGTGAACTTCCCCCTGACCGATTAAGAAAGTGAAGATGTAGAAAACGGCGTTCAGAATTGCGAGGACGCTTTTTAAAACCGAAATCAATTGCGCACCTGCTTTCCGTAGTTTTGTTTCATTATATTCAAATTACGCCGTAAAATCAAGAGATTGCCCCGAAATCCCGAAAAAGGCCCCGGTTTTTTTTGTGAAATCTCTGTGCAATATAGAATAATATATAAAATTATATAGTATTTTAAAGCGGTATCATAAAATTTCAGTCACTTTGCTTGCAAAATGCGGCCCTGCGCTGTATAATAACAGAAGGAAAGGATGTGATCCCATGGCAAATTGCCCCAAATGCGGCGCGCATCTGCGCATGATCGACTGGAAACAGCGCTGTCCGCACTGCAAGGCGAACGTATTTCTGTATGACCTGCAGGAACGTCTGATGCTCGACGCCGACAAGGCGGAGGTGCAGCACTATCACTTCCAAAAAAAGTGGACCGTCTCAAAGCGTCGTTCATCGGCTCGAAGCTCGCGATCACGCGCATCGTGACCTCGGTGCTGCCGATCGCGGCGTTGTTCCTGCCGCTGTTCCGCGCGGATCTTTCCGCCGCTTCGGCGGAGCTGCCGACGAAATTCGACGCGCTGAAGCTGTATGAGCTTGTCGACAAAGGCAACACGGGCGCGTTTTTCGACTGTATCCTGTCGGCTGGCGTCGGCGGCAAGATCTTTCTTGCGGGGATCGTCTGTCTCGCGCTGGGAATCGTCGCGCTCCTGCTGCATCTGATCCTGCTGTTCCTCTCCTGTTCGCCGAAGGGGAAGATAAGAAATCTTACGCTGTCGGCTCTCATGGTCGTCTTTCCCTGCGTGTCTGCCGTTCTGATGATTTTCGCGAATTACAAAGGCTTTGCCGGGACGGTCTCGACTGTCGGGACGTATCTGTTTATTACGTTGGCCAGTGCCAATTTGCTGGTCGAGCAGCTGACTTTCTGGCAGGGCATCGAGATCACGCACAAGCAGTGCTACGTCGGCGGCATCCCGATCGAGGAATATTTCGAAATGCAGGAAAAAGGCGTGCCGCATGAAGAGATCCGCGCGGAGATGTACCGCAGATTGAGCGAACAGCAGCGCGAAAAGGAGCGCGAGCTCGAGGAACGGACCCGCGAGCATGAACACCATCACGGGAAGGAGGCGTCCGCGCAGTGAGCAAGCAAGACGTTGAAGTCCGCGAGGAGCTGACCCAGGAGGGCGTACAGCTCAATCAGGCGTATATGAACCGCCTGTTCTGCACGACGAGAGAGCGCGTCGGATACATCCTCAAATCCGCGCTCGGCGGACTGAACCTCGGCAAATACGACCTTGACTCCGAACTTTTCTTATACAAGCTTTTCGGGCTGTCGCCCACGAGTTATGCGAAAGCGCTCGTCGGATTCGGCATCTACGATATGGTCAACGACCCGGTATCGGCGCTGATCATCGACAATATGCGTTCCCGCTGGGGCAAGTTCAAACCTTTTCAGTATCTTGCGCTGTTGCCGAATCTTCTGATCGGTCTGTTTACCTGCGTTCTGCCGGCGTTTGCGAATCAGCGGGGATATGACGAGCCGAAGCGTCTGAATACATATATCCTGATTAAGTATATGAGCGAGACAGTCAACGCGTTCGTCGGCGGCGGAGGATACATCGACAAGGTGTTCACGCCGAACCCGAACGAGCGAACGTCGATGCTGGTCGTGGCGAAGTTTTTCGCGGACGTGCGGCTGCCCGAGCAGATCTTCGGTGTTTTATGGGATCTGGCGGACAACGGCAAGATCGACCTGAGCGCTACGGGTCTGTTCGTGACGATGAAGCTCATTATCTTCGTGATCACGACAACGGTCAACGTCTACTGGATCATCGTCAGCCGCGAGCGCGTACCGCAGACCGAAAAACCGCCCCACCCGCTCAAAGGTCTTTTGTCCGTGTTTACCAACAAACCGCTGCTGATCCGAACCCTTTCCGGCGTTGTGGACGGCATCGATATCGGCACGAGCGAGCAGCTTTATTATTCCGACGTGCTGCATTTCGTAACGCTGCCGATGATCGCGGGGATTCCCGGCGGACCGATCTCCTACGCGAGCTATCCGCTGGCGACGAAATTCCGCGCGAAGTATTCCACAAAACGGCTCTGGCTGATGCAGAGGCTGTCGATCTTCGTCTCGGAGGGCATGTTCCTCGGCGTCGGCATGATCGGCGGCAAAACGCACGGCCTGTACCGCAAAAAGATCCCGATGGCGATCGCGTTCGGTATGGGCAACTGTCTTGAAATGGTCTTCTACGGCACAAAGAAGATCGTCGGCGACGAGATCGACTACGAGGTGCTCGATTACTGCGAGTGGAAGAACGGTTACCGCGTCGAGGCGACGATCAGCCTGATGACCGGGTATTTCAACAAGCTCAAGGATATTTTCCTGCGCATCATCAACGCGTGGCTGCTCGAGAAATGGGCGGGCTATCAGATCGGTATGGAAGCGGTCCAGACCGAGGATACGATGTGGAAGATGTTCGTCGCGTCCTTCGCCCCGCGTCTTTGTTTCGATGCGTTGTCGATGATCCCGATGATGTTCTATAACATCGACCGCGACACCCGCGAGCGGATGTATCTCGAGCTCGAGCAGCGCCGCGCGGCGGATGCGGCGAAGCTCAAAGAGCGCACCGACGCGGAGGACGCTTCGTCCGAAAACGGCGGCGGCGAATCATAAAACGCCGAAAAAAAACCATAACAAAAAACACGGGACCGAATCGGACGATCCGCGGTCGGCCCCGTGTTTTTCTTTCTGAAAATCCGCGTTTTTCTATTTACATTTATGCCGGAAAAGAGTAAAATATAATAAGAAACAGAAAGTAATCACGACGTTTCGAGAGGTGCGGTATGACTTTGATCGAAGCCGAAGCGCGCATAAAAGAACTGCGCGATGAATTGAATTATTACAGCTACAGATATTACGTCGAAAACGAGAGCGACGTGTCGGATTACGAATACGATATGAAAAT
>JAFRTA010000424.1 GCA_017427315.1 Clostridia bacterium | reverse complement strand
GGGCGTCGACTGGGAATTGAAGGATATCGATGATTTTTACCGTAGACCGGAGTTGATTTCCCGCCTGAATGCAGACGGGACGGACCGTTTTATTCGATTGTACCGTCAGATCGGCGGCGGAAGCTCGTGGTCCGTGCGTTTCGGCGCGCATCTTGTGAAACAGAATATGCTGACGGTATATCCCCGTTTTTCGCTCATTCAAAACATCGGATGCGACGAAACCGGCGTACACGGTAAGCTTGAAGACGAAAGCTCCGTGCAGGTCGATCTCGATAAGGCGATCGCCGATCCCGTGATCGAATTCATTCCGCCGGATCCCGAGATATCAAAACGCATGCGCAGACATTATTCCGGCGGATTTTCCTCGGATCTGAAACGGTTTGCCGCGACAAAGCTGATTATTCTGAAGGAGCGGATGAAATGAACGCGCTTGTCAGTGTAATCGTTCCGATATACAACGCGCAGGCATATCTCGAAACCTGCATGAAAAGCCTGCTGGCCCAGACATATAACAGGCTTCAGGTCATCCTTGTCGACGACGGTTCGACAGACGGGAGCGCAGAGCTGTGCGACCGTTTTGCGGCGCAGGATGCGCGCGTAACCGTTCTGCATAAGGAAAACGGGGGAGCGTCTTCCGCGCGGAACGCGGGAATGCGGATTGCGGAAGGAGATTACGTGTATTTTCTCGACAGCGACGACCGTATCGAGCCGGAGCTGATTGAAAAGTGCCTTTCGGACGCGTTGAAAAATGATTCCGAGCTCGTACTTTTCGACGCCTGGGCGGTCGACGAGGAAACGGGGCGCGTATCCGAAGCGAACTACGGCCATAAAGAGCTGTATCAGCCCGACAAGGGTATTGCGCTGATGCGGAAAATGGTCGCAAACCGTGATTTTCACGTCGGGCCCTGGCAGTTGTTTTATAAAAAATCCTTTCTCGACCGAACGGAGCTTTCGTTCGTTGAGGGCATCATTTACGAGGATTATCTGTATACCTGCAAGGCCTATTGTCTGGCTCAAACGGTAAGCTACGTTCCGGAATTCCTTTATCACCGATTGTATCACGCCGATTCCGTGATGACGGCAAAGAAAACGATGAAAAACTTCAACAGCGCAGAGACCGTTTATTACGGCGTAAGGGATTTTTCGGAACAGAATGAGAACATCGTTCCGCCTGCATATCTTGCGCGCGGCGCATACAATGTTCTGACCTGTGCGGAGTCTCTGTCCGGGCAGGATAAAACCGAAGCCGCCGAACGTATTCGTGCCGTGAAAAAAGATATTCTTGCGCACGGAGGATACGGCGATCCCGCGCTGCGAATGAGATGCTTCGGAAAAACGCTTTGGGCTGCGCGCAGAGCAATACAGAAAATCATCGGATAAGAAAGGAGACGCCGCCGTGATGAAGACAAAAAAAGTGCTGCTTGTTATGCCGCATATGATCGGCGGCGGCGCGGAGCGGGTCGGAGCCCAACTGATGAACTCCTTTGCCGACAGAGGCTTTGAAACAGAAATCATGCTGACCGCAGACCGGACCGAAAACGTGATAAGAAGCGATCTTGACGAACGGACCGTTCTTACGCTGATACCCGAGATCCTTCCCTCTGTTTCCGTCGTCGATAACATCAGATTCGGCATCTTGTTGAAGCTGTATGCGCAGATTTTTTGCAACATTTTTGAGCTGTTCCGTCTGCCCGTACCCGCACAATTCGCAAAAGCTTCGCTGTTCGTACAATATCACAGGGAGATTGCTCTGCTTCGCAAGAAGCTGCTGGAAGAGCCGGATACCGCTGTAATTGCCTTTTTGCAGCCTGCGGTTCCGATTGTCCTGCTCGCCGCGCGCGGCTTACCCAATCGGGTGATATTTTCCGAACGCGGGAATCCGCAGCGACTGATGAAAAAGCGTTACGGCAGAAAATTCATCGAGAAATACTACTTAAGAGCCGACGCCGCGGTATTTCAGACGCAAGACGCAGAATCGGTCTATCCGGAAGCTGTCGCGGCGAAGGGCGTTGTGATCGAAAATCCCCTGAAAGCCGGATTGCCGGCGCCGTATCACGGAGTACGCGAAAAAAGAGTCGTTACGTTTTGCAGGATTTCGCCTGAAAAGAACCTGTCTCTGCTGATTGAGTCTTTCGCATTGTTTCATCAAAAGAATCCCGACTATTCTCTCCGCATTTTCGGCGACCCCGCAAATGAAGAAGGCGAACGCGAAGCCGCGAGAGCGAAGAAACTTATTTCGGATAAGGGCCTTGAGAACGCAGTGCGGATCATGCCGTTCCGTCCCGACGTACACGAGGAAATCCTGCGGGATATGATGTATGTGAATTCCTCCGATTCCGAGGGCCTTTCCAACGCAATGCTTGAATCAATGGCGATCGGCCTGCCGTGCATCTGCACCGATTGCCCGGCCGGTGGCGCAAGAGCGACGATTTGCAGCGGGGAAAACGGAATTCTGGTGCCGGTCGGCGACGCAGGCCGCATGTGCTCCGCAATGTGCGGGATTGCCGAAGACGAAGCGCTGCGGAACAGCCTTTCGAGAAACGCAGCCGGGGTGCGGGACCGTCTCTCGCTTGATGCTGTTGCGGACAGATGGGTGGAGCTGCTTTGATGGAATCGGGAAATAAACGAAAGCTTCTGTTTGTCGTTCGCCGCATGAACGTCGGCGGCGTCCAGAAATCACTGCTTTCCGTTCTGAACGTTCTGGATTATGAACGCTTTGACGTGACGCTTTACGTCAGAGAGGATAAATGCGAGCTGCTGCCGAAGGTCGATCCCCGCGTCATCCGCGTCATCGTCAATCGGGATCGCACCCGTTATTACAGAAAACCTTACGCGGTTTTTCTGTATGTTCTGTTGAAGATAACGTCTGTGCTCGGTGTGGGCGGTGAAAAAGTTAAAGCGGAGCTCGATCGATATGTAATCGAAGGGCGGATGCGTTATGAATACAGACAGTATTTCTCCGACGGCCCGCGTTACGATATCGCAGTTTCGTATTTTCAGGGATATACGGCGAAATTTGTCGAAAAATACGTTACGGCAGAGCGAAAAATCGTTTTCTATCACGGAAGTGTCGACGAGCGTCATGCGCTGCATGAAGAGGTATTCCCTGCGTTCGACCGTATCGTCGCCGTAAACGCAGGCTGCAGGGACGTATTGCGTTCATTATATCCCGATGCGGCGGATAAGATATGCTATATCGAAAACTGCGTCGACGCCGGGCGTATCCGCAGCGAAGCAAAGCTTTACGACGTCAATCGTCCCGAAGGCATAACGGTTTTATGCACCTGCGGCCGTTTTTCACCCGAAAAAGGCTTCGATCTCGCCCTGGAAGCCGCGAAAACGCTGAAAGAAAACGGCGTTTCCTTTCTATGGTATTTCGTCGGTGACGGACCGGACCGCATTATGCTTGAAAAGAAACGCGCAGAACTTGGGCTGAACGACGATATCGTTTTTACGGGGTTATCGGATAACCCTTATCCGTATATCGATTGCTGTGACATTTATGTTCAGCCGTCGAGGGAGGAGTCGTACGGGCTCGCGATCGCGGAAGCGCAGATTCTCGGAAAACCCGTCGTTACCACCGCGACCGTCGGCGGAAAGAGCCTTGTTTCCGACGGGAAAAACGGGTTGATCGCCCGGGTTTCCGCAGAGAGTCTTGCAGAGAAGATTTCCGACCTGATCGAAAACCGGGATTTGTACGTCAAGGCGGAAGCGTATCTGCGACAGACGGATTATAAACGAAGAGAAGATACGTTCCGCACCTCGTGGGATGAGCTTCTTCATTTCTGAGTATTGGGAGAGCATATGAAATTCAGTATCATCGTTCCGGTCTATAACGCAGAAAAATATCTGTCGGAATGCGTCGGTTCCGTTCTGAGGCAGACGTTTTCGGATTATGAGCTGATTCTTGTCGATGACGGCTCCGGTCGGGTCTGCGCGGATCTGTGCGACGCACTGTCTTCGGAGCATGAACGTATCCGCGTCATTCATCAGTGCAATTCCGGGCAGCTTTATGCGCGCGTTGCCGGGATCGAAAACGCTGCGGGGGAGTATATTATCTTCCTTGACGCGGATGATATCCTTCTTCCCGAATGTCTGCAGAAGCTTGCGGAAGCGTCGCAAAGAACGGACGGGCCCGAGATGATGATTTATTCATTTTTCAGGCAGGAGCAGAACGGCGTAAGAACGGAACCGTCTTTTCTGTTTGAACATGAATATGTTTTCCGCGGGAAAGAAAAAAATGCGCTTTACGAATTGTTTTTCAACGGTTCCGGTCTGAACAACGTCTGGACGAAGGCGGTACGAAAAGACGTTTTTCTCCGTCCGCATCCTGATTATTCGAACTTTTCGCATCTTCGATGCGCAGAGGATCGCGTTCAGTCCATGATTGCTGTTTCGAACGCTGCGTCTGTCGCGTATCTCCCGCAAAGATTGTATGTTTACAGACTGACGCCCGGCAGCGTTACCCGGGAGTTTTCTCCCGAGTCGGTCGGCAGATTCGATATGAAGGCGGTTTATCCTCTTGAAATCGCGTGTCTGAAAGAATGGAATCTCTTTTCCGATTCTTCGCTTGAGAAGCTGAACGCATCCTATATCATTCATTCCGAATATGTTCTTGACCTTTTTTATAAAAACATTCATAATAAAGACGGAAGGGCGGAACTGCTGTCATATCCGTGGCCGGACCTTGTGCCGAAGGAATGTGCGGAAGGCTATGAAAACAACGCATTCCTGTCCGAGCGGCAAAAACTTTTGTTTACGATGATGCTGCGAGACGACAGGCACAGAATCAAAGCGTACCTCGACAGAAAAATCATGAAAAAAGCCGCAAGACGGTTTTTCAGAAGGCTGATTGGCTGACCGGTCGGCAAAAACGGAAGGGAGGGAATGAAAATTGCAAAAAAGAAAGGTTTTGTTTATCAATGATTCGCTCTGGAGCGGAAGCGGCGTATTCCGCTCGATGCTGCAGATCCTGAAGCATATCGCATATGAAAAATATGACGTAACGCTGTTTATCATTCCCGACGGTCCCGTGGAACAGGTCATGTGCGAACAAATTCCGCCGGAAGTAAACCTCGTGATCGGTCGGGACGACAGGCATTATTACCGTTCCCCGAAGGTTGCAGTCTGTTATCTGGCGTCGAAAACGGCATCTGCGCTGCACATGAAAAAGACCGCAAAGCTGCTTCGGCGGAAGACACGCGGAATCATTCGGAAAAAAAGGAACCGTACGCCTGCAGAAACGTATTTTGCATCCGAACGGTTTGACGTTTTGATCGCAAATACGATACCGTGCTGTTCGCCCGTCGGCCGATATATCCGCGCTGATAAAAAATACGTCGTTTATCACAGCAGCCGCGCTGATTTTTTCCCTGAAGAAACGAAAGAGGCGTTTTCGTATTATGACGGCGTTGTCGCCGTCAGCGAGGGCGTGCGGAAGATTCTCGAAGAGGCGTACCCTGAAAACAGAGACAGAATCGAAACAATTACGAACTACGTCGACGCGGAAGACCTGCTGCGTAAGGCGGCAGAACAGGACGGTCCGCCGTCTTCAAATCTCCCTGTTCTGTGTACCTGCGGGCGTATCAGCCATGAAAAGGGTTTTGATCTTGCCGTCGAAGCGGCATGGATCCTGAAAGAAAAAGGGTTTTCTTTTATCTGGTATTTCGTCGGCGACGGAAGCGAACGTCCCCGCATCGAAGATATGATTGAAAAATACGGTTTGTCCGAAGACATTCGGATTACGGGTTTTTTACCGAACCCCTATCCTTATATCGCCTCGTGCGATATTTACGTACAGTCGTCTTATGAAGAGGCGCAGCCCCTTGCTGTTATGGAAGCCGGAATACTCGGGAAAGCAATCGTATCCACCGAAACCGTCGGAGGCAGGACCATACTGAATGACGGAGAATTCGGGATACTGACCTCGATCTCCGCAGAGGGGCTTGCGCAGGGGATTGAAACGCTGCTGCTATCGCCGGAGCGGCGCGCCGCACTCGGAAATCGGTATTCCGCAGCGGATAATCTGAAAGAAAAACAAGCGTTTGCACAAAGCTGGGATCGTCTGCTCTCGGAATAGGAGTTATTATGCCGCTCGTTTCTTTCTTAATGAGTAATTACAAAACGCCGCCCGCGTATCTTCGTCGGGCGCTTGACAGTATGCTCGGGCAAACGATGCCGGATTTTGAGGCGGTTGTCATAAACGACGGCGTGAAGGACGAATCCTATGAGATCCTGCTCGAGTACGCCGCGAAGGATCAAAGAATCCGGCTGATCGAAAACGAAAAAAATCTCGGTCTGCCCGCTTCGCTGAACCGCGGGATCGAACAGTGCCGCGGGAAATACATCGCGCGGATGGATACGGATGATATCTGTTATCCCGACCGTCTTGAAAAACAGGTCGAGTATATGGAACGAAATCCCGAAGTCATGTTTGCCGGCGCATGGGCCGATATCTTTGAAGAGAATGAAAACAAGATCGTGAAGACGTGGAAACCGTCAATGCCGTCAAAGGAAGAATACAGGATCCGGCTGTTATTTGCAAATGATCCGCTTTTGATTCATCCGACCGTCGTTTTTCGTTCATCGTTCCTGTTTGAAAACGAATTGAGATACAGCGAGCAGCCGATCTTTCGTTTTTCAGAAGACTATGAAATGTGGACCAGGTGCATTGAATACGGCAATGCCGGGATTCTTGAACAAACCGTATTGAAATATCGTATGTCTCAGTCTGAAAACAGGATAACCGTTCGTTATGAACAGGAGATGAAGCGTTGTATCGATAACGTGCAAAAAGGATTATTGAAACGACTCGGCATAAGCGAATACGATCCGGAACTGCATTATCGTCTTTTGTCAGGCAGAAAAACCTATGATCTGAAATACAAGACTTGGATGGAGACGATCAGAAGACGGAATGACAAGGCGGCGATTTACGACAGTCGCGAATTGAAAAGATTATTTCACGAACGATGGTATCATATCGTCTATTATGCCATTGCCTATGAAAAAAATCCGTTCAAGAAAACGAAATACTTCCTTTCCCTGTATCCGGACGGATACCTTTGTTTGATGAATGCTTTTTTTACGAGGAAGGGAAGAAAAAACAAATGACGAAAAACGAACTGATTGACTGCCTGGAAAAAGAAAAGACGCTCTATCTCGGAACGGATAAAAAGAAAGAACGCAGGATGCGTCGTTCATGTCACAGAAGATATCTTATGTGGCAGGCTTTGTATTATTTCAGAAAAGCGCAGTATTATAACGCTGTTCGCGGTGACCGAAAAGAAAACAGAGTTGCACGAATTGCCGCACAATATCTGTTTTGTTATTACGACAGAAAGCGGAATCGGAGCGGAGCTGCCGCCGGAATCGAAATCGGTCTCGGAAGCAGTATCGGCGTCGGCGTGGATTTTTGGCACGGCGGAATCGTGATAAACGGAACGCTCGGTGACCACTGTGTGCTGCACGGGAATAATGTGATCGGCAATAAAGGCCGAGGCAGGGAAACGGAAACGCCTGTGATCGGGAACGGCGTCGATATCGGCGCCGGTGCGGTGATTATCGGAGACGTAATAATTGCGGAAAACAGCAAGGTCGGCGCGGGAGCCGTTGTTACGCATTCATTTATGCAGAACGGCAGTGTCCTCGTAGGCGTTCCGGCAAAGATGATAAATCATTCTGTTTCAGAAAATTCGGAGGCATAATATGGCGGATCGAGAATGGGATATCGTTATCCGTTCGGATGAAAAGCGCTTCAAGGCGGACTGGAAAGGGCTGAAGAAAAGCCGGGATCTGATCCTTCTTTGGGTTCGAAGAAATTTTGTTACCAAGTATAAACAGACGGTGCTCGGTCCTGCGTGGGCGATCATTCAGCCGTTCTTCACAACGGTGGTGTTCTCGCTCATTTTCGGCAGGATCGCCGGTCTCGGCGCCTCGGGCGTGCCGAATTTTATCTTCTATCTCAGCGGCATGGTGATGTGGACGCTGTTTTCCAACTGCCTGTCGCAGAACGCTTCCACGTTCGTCTCAAATGCTGGTATTATGGGAAAAGTCTATTTCCCGCGCCTTGTGATGCCGATTTCCACGGCGATCTCCCAGTTTATCACGTTCGGCATCCAGTTTGCCTTTATGCTGATCTTCCTTGTGTATTATACCCTGAGCGATCGGGGCGTGCACCCCAATATCTATATGCTGTTGCTCCCGGTCCTGCTCGTGCAGACGGCGGTGCTCGGCACGGGTCTCGGCATCATCATCTCCTCACTGACGACAAAATACAGAGATCTGAGCATGGCGGTCGGCTTCTTCGTCTCCCTCTGGCAGTATATATCCCCGATCGCGTACGATATGTTCAGCCGCCGTTCGCTTTATGAAAAGCATATCGTTTACTATTTTTACATGTTGAACCCCGTAACGCCTGTCATAAACGTGTTCCGATACGCGTTCCTCGGCACGGGGGAGATCGACT
>JAFRTA010000423.1 GCA_017427315.1 Clostridia bacterium | reverse complement strand
TCGAATATGCTCGGCGGCGGCGTGATCGTGCAGCGCTTCGGCGACCTTGAGCGCGGAAGACGCAGCAATAAAAACCGCATCGAGGAGGGGAGCGTTCGTCCGACGCTTTCCGCGACCCCGGGAGATCTGAGCCTCGTACTGCCGAAACGGATCCTCGACGGCATTATCGAGATGATTTACGCGCTTGACAAAATCGCGCCCGGCACGGCGAACGACGATACGCTGCTTTACGGCGTCGAAGTCAAGTTTTATAATATGGAAGTCAAGCTTGACGGAAATCTCGAGACGAATCATCCGGGACTGTATGTGATCGGAGACGGAAGCGGCGTGACGCATTCCCTTTCACACGCTTCGGCAAGCGGCGTATACGTCGCGAGAAAAATCGCGGAAAAACAGACGTGATATAAGAAAAACCGCCTTCCTTTTTGCGAAGGCGGTTTCCGATTATGAACGAGCGGATTGCAGAATCGTCTGGGCGACCTCCCGTCTGGTCAGCCCGAGGTCCATTGCGGTCTTCTCTATGTATTTATGCGCCTGTTCTTCGGAATAGCCGCGATTTTCGATCAATACCCATTTCGCTTTATTGACGAGACGGATTTCCGTCATTTTGTCTTCGAGCGAAACCGTCTTTTTCTGCATCCGGTAAAGCCGTTCCCTCGTCGCGCGCATGTAATCGAGCGTTTGTTTCATCATGACGGCGTTTGTCGGTTTGCTGATGGTCAGAACGCCGTATTCCGCAACTTTATCGTAGGTTTCGTCATATAGCTCGTTTTTGACAATCAGCACGGTGACCGCGTCGTTGTCCGTCGTAACGTCGATTGCGAATTTCCGTCCGAAATCGTCAGGCAGCGGAGCGTTCACGATAACGAAGTCGTAGGATTGCTCGTTGATTTTTCTCTGCGCTTCCGAAACGCTGGAAACGACGGTCAGCGGATAATAAATGCGGTCGGGCAGAAGCGAAGTCAGCGAGACGTTCATTTTTTCACTCGAAGACACGAGAAGAACGCTGTATACGTGTTCGCGCAGCGACATCGGAAGTCAACTCCTTTCCGTTGTGGATTCCGGTTGAGCCGTCAGTTCAGGTAAGAATTGATAATCGTGCGCGGAAGACACGATGCGATGAATTCGCTTTCCGACGCGATTCTCCTCGCTTCGGTCAGTGATTCGGGAAGCTTTTTCAGGCCGTCGAGAATTTCCTGCGGCGCGGAAAAGAGGTTGAAATCGACAACGGGCGGAAGCTGCTCATCGTTCGCGATTCCCTTGATGGCGGCATGAATCAGCAGAGAATATGCGATATACGGGTTCGTCATCGGGTCGGGGGAGCGCAGCTCTGCTCTTTTCGAAGCGCCTTCGGCGGCCGGGATCCGTATCAGTTGAGAACGGTTTTCGGCTGACCAGGAAACGTAATTCGGCGCTTTTTCTCTGCCCAGACGCAGATAGGACCGCTCCGTGGGATTCAGGAATAACGTCATATCTCCGATGCGGTTCAGCACGCCGGCGATCGCGGGTACCAGCGGGGCAAAATGCGCGCCGCTGCTGACGGAAAAATTGATATGCATGCCGTTGCCGGGTTTGCCGTCGAGCGGCTTCGGAGAGAAATCAGCCACGAGGCCGTTTCTGTTAGCGACCGTCTGCACGACGCCGCGGAAAGAGATTGCGTTGTCCGCAGCGGTAAGCGGGTCGGAATGACGGAAGACGATTTCGTTCTGCCCCGGGCCTTCCTCGTGGTGAGAGGTCTGCGGGATTATGCCCATCTGTTCAAGCGTAAGACATATTTCCCGCCGGACGTTTTCTCCTTTATCGGCCGGCGCAATATCAAGATAGCCCGCTTCGTCGTATGGCTCGTGCGTCGGATTTCCCTCCGCGTCTCTTTTAAACAGATAGAATTCCGCCTCGGAGCCGAAGGAAAAACGGCAATCGCCTTTTTCAGCAGTTTCGACCGATTTCTTTAAAATGTGTCTTGCGTCGCCGAGATAGGGCTTGCCGTCCGGCCACTTGATGTCGCAGAACATGCGCACGACGCGGCCGTGCTCAGGGCGCCAGGGCAGAATGACGAGCGTCGCCGGGTCGGGATGCAGAAAAAGGTCGGACCTTTTTTTATCGTCGAATCCGGGAATCGACCATGCGTCAATTGCGATACCGTATTCAAACGCCTTGAAAAGCTCTTCGGGAAGAATGGATATGTTCTTCTGTGTGCCGAATACGTCGCAGAACGCGAGACGGATGAATTTCACGTCTTCTTCGTTGATAAACTGTATGACTTCCTGTTTCGTGTATTTCATAACGATGACCGCCTTTGCCGAATTCCTTCCGATATGAATTTTTTATTATCATAACATAAAAAAACAAAAAATACACCCTTTAAAAGATATTTTTTTGATTTTTTTTGAGCCGCTATTGACAAAACGGACCGGGTGTAGTAATATCTAACACAAAGGCAAAGGCGTCTTAAAGGGGTATACCCCTTTGAGGCGTTTTGTTTTTATTTATTATTTTGGAGGAGAAAACCATGTCTTATGTTGATGAAGTAATCGAACAGGTCGTCAAGCAGAATCCGGCGGAGCCGGAATTCCATCAGGCGGTCAAAGAAGTTCTGGATTCCATTCGCGTTGTCATCGAGGCGGACGAGGAAAAATTCAGAAAAGAAGCGCTGCTTGAACGTCTTGTCAACCCAGAAAGACAAATCAAGTTCCGCGTTCCGTGGGTGGACGATAACGGGCAGGTCCAGGTCAACACCGGTTACCGCGTGCAGTTCAACAGCGCGATCGGTCCGTATAAGGGCGGACTGCGGCTTCATCCCTCTGTGAACCTCGGTATTATCAAATTCCTCGGTTTCGAGCAGATTTTCAAAAACTCCCTTACCGGGCTTCCAATCGGCGGCGGTAAAGGCGGATCCGATTTCGACCCGAAGGGGAAAAGCGACAGAGAAGTTATGGCGTTCTGCCAGAGCTTTATGACGGAGCTTTGCAAGTATATCGGCGCGGATACGGACGTGCCCGCGGGCGATATCGGTACCGGCGCAAGAGAAATCGGTTATATGTTCGGGCAGTATAAGAGACTGCGCGGTCTTTTCGAAGGCGTTCTGACCGGTAAGGGCCTGACCTACGGCGGTTCGCTTGCGAGAACCGAGGCGACGGGCTACGGTCTGCTGTATTTTACTGAAGAGCTTCTCAAGAGTCACGGAAAAGATATCGCCGGAATGACTGTATGTATCTCCGGCTCCGGCAATGTGGCGACTTACGCGGCGCAGAAAGCGACGCAGCTCGGAGCCAAAGTCGTTACGGTATCGGATTCCAACGGATGGGTATATGATGCGGACGGCATCGATATCGCCGCACTGAAGGAAATCAAAGAAGTCCGCCGCGCAAGACTGACGGAATACAAGAATTACAGACCGAATTCCGAATATCATGAAGGCAGAGGCGTATGGACCGTCAAATGCGACGTCGCGCTTCCCTGCGCTACGCAGAATGAGCTGCATCTGGAAGACGCGAAAATACTCGTTGCAAACGGTGTGACGGCGGTCTGCGAGGGCGCCAATATGCCCACGACGCTGGAGGCGACGGAATATCTTCTCTCGAACGGTATCCTGTTTGCTCCCGGCAAGGCGGCGAACGCCGGCGGCGTGGCGACCAGCGCGCTTGAAATGTCGCAGAACAGCGAAAGACTGTCTTGGACGTTCGAGGAAGTCGACACGAAGCTCAAACAAATCATGGTTCACCTTTATCACAACGTTGAAGACGCGGCAAAACGTTACGGCTTTGAGGATAATTTCGTCGTCGGCGCAAATATCGCGGGATTTGAAAAGGTACTTGATGCCATGCTCGCCCAGGGCATTGTGTAATCGTAAGAGATTATTCCGAAAAACGGCGGGGCTGTTGCAGATACGAAAAATCTGCAGCAGCCATCTTTCATTTTTCCTATTTTTTCAAGAGAAAACACGATTTTGCAAAAATGTTCAAAACCTGTTGAACACAAAGCACGGCGTCTGGGATTCCGGCGCCTTTTTTCATTCATATTCAACATTGTTGGTGTT
>JAFRTA010000422.1 GCA_017427315.1 Clostridia bacterium | reverse complement strand
TCGCCGCGGAGGTGATCTCGGTGTCGCCGCTGTAGGTCACGCTGCCGCCGCCGCCGGGACCGCCGCCGGGAGCTCCGTCGGGAGGCGTCCCTCCGGGGCCGTCATCGGGGGGCGTTCCGCCGGGGCCGCCTTCGGGCGGTTCGCCGGGCGGGTCTCCGTTCGGCGCTTCCCCGTCGGGAGGCGCGGGCGCGCTCATGTTTTCTTCCGTCTGCGCCGCGGTTTCCTGCGCGTCGGTCGTTGTTTGTTCTGTTTCACTCGTTTTTCCGCAGGCGGCAAGCCCCGTCAGGAGCACCGCGAGCGCGAGAAGGATGGCGATCGTCTTTTTCATGGTAACACACACTCCTTTTTTGATGTTTTTACTCTGTTAAAGCTGTCCCTGCGTTTCCGTATACGGCAGCAGCGAGATCTCGAGGTTGCCGTTTTTGGTACGCAGCGCGTCGATGAAGTCCTTTTCCTCCGCCGGGTCTTTCAGCTGTACCTTATACGAAAGCCGGAACATGCTGCCCATTTCGGCGGTCTTGACCCCGGCGTTCTCGATCTTTTTCAGATAGCGCGAAAAGATCTCGTCAAAGGTCCCGTTGTACGCCAGCGACTCCGGGATCGTGATCTTCAGGAGCTGTTCCGCCGCCATGCCTTTATGCTCGAACAGCGGTACGAAGCTGATCAGAATGAACAGAAGCGCAAGAGCGAGCAGGATCACGATACCGTAAGCGATATATCCCATGCCGAAGGCGATGCCCGCGCCCATGGCCGCTAAAATGGAAGCGATCTCGTCCGCGCTGCCGGGGGCGGAGCGGAAGCGGATCAGGCTGAACGCGCCGCCGATCGCCACGCCCGCGCCGATATTGCCGTTGACGAAGGTGATCACCGCCGCGACCACAAACGGGATCAATGCGGTCACGATGAAAAAACGTTTGGTGGAACGCACGCGGAAGCTCATGAGCCACGCGTACAGAAAGCCGGCAGCCAGCGCGACGCCGGCCATGAGGAAAAACTGCGTCGGCGTGATGGCAGAGGAATAAATCGAATCAAACATGGGAATATCTCCTTTCTTATCTTTTTCTCCGTATCGTTTTTTTCAATGAGAGAACGGTCGAGAGGCGCGTCCCGTCATGCGCTCAGCCGCGCTTTCAGGATCTGGCGGCGGTAGGCTTCGCCGTATTTGGAAAAGCTGCCCTTGCCCGCGCCGCATTCAGTCAGGATCGCGGTCAGCCAAAGCGGCATCGCGTCCTGCACCTTGATCTCCAGGATCGTCCGACCGGGCCCGAGCAGCGGGACGCCGTCCATGGATCCCGTCAGCGTCAGGTCGTCCACACGGTAACGCGGGTTTTCATCGATCGTCAGCCGCAGATCGCCGTCGGGTTCAAAATACGCCATACGGTCGTAAATGATCAGGCACGCCGCCTCAAGCGGAGCGTAACGGTCGCGGAACGCCTCGAGCTCCCGCTCGATCTGCCCGCCGTCCGGGAAACCCTCTCCGGTGAAGAACCGGTCGGCGTCCGGGACCGTCGTCTGTATCCTGCGTTTATAGACGACGCCGCCGGCTTTGCGCTTCAGCTCCAGAAAAACAGGGCTGTCTTCCGTCGCGGGACCGTAGGAGCGCAGTCGGATCTTTTCTTTGAAAACCGGTTTTTCCAGACTTGCGCGAACGAGCCGGTACGTCGGCGTATCGTAATACAGCGATGCGATCGAGGTTTTGCCGTAACGGTCGAGCTGCATATGCCCCTCCAGCTTCTCCCGCAGGCGCTCGGTTTGGCTGCCGTTCAGCAGGTATTTCATTTCATACCGTTTCATGACGGAAATGCACATGGTTTTCGCCTCCTTCTCATGATTTCCTTTGTTGTTTTTATCCGTTCCTGCCGCGTCCGCCGCCGGGCATGACGCCGGGCATACCGCCCTGCATTCCTCCCGGCATGCCGCCGCCCATCATCTGATCGGGAATGGAATCGACCTGCTGACCGTTCACGATGACCGTGCCGCCGGTGAAGGTCGCCGTTCCGTCGTAGTCGAACGCGGACTGTCCCGTGACGTTGACGGTGCCGCCGCTGATGATCAGATTACCGTTGGAATCCACGCCGTCGGTGTCGCCCGCGCCCATCACGACCGTCAGGCTGCCGCCGGTGATCTCCACGGCGGGCGTGTAGGCGGAGGATTTGCGCACCGCGTTCACGCCGTCGTCGGATGCGCCGATCGAGATATCGCCGCCGTTGATCCGGATATACGTCGCCTCCAGGCCTTCCGCGCCGGTGATCTCAAAGCTGCCGCCGTCGATCCGCAGCAGGGAATTTGCGTGGACCGCGTCGTCGTTCGCCTTGATCGTGAACGTCCCGCCGGCGATATGGATATTGCCCTGCGTGTCGTCCTCGTCGTTTTCCGCGTGCAGACCGTCCGTGCCCGCGGTGAGCGTGAACGCGCCGTCTGCGATCGCGATGCTGTCGTTCGCGCGGATCGCGCATTTCGCCGACGTGACCGTATATACGCCGCCGGTGACCGTCACCTCGTCCTTGCCGACGACCCCGTGTCCCGCGGGCGAGTTGATCGTCAGGGATCCCGCGCCGTTGAAGGTGACGTCGTCTTTTGCGAAGATCACGGCGTCCACGCTGCTGTCGTCGAGCTGCGTGAAGCTGCCGCCGTTTGAAAGCGTGTTGTCGGTTCCCTCCGCCGACGTGATAAATACCTTATCCGCCTGCTTTACATAGATGGCGGCGTAGGAATCCGAGCGGATGCTCACGCCGTTCAGGACGAGCTGCACCTTATCCTCTTTGCCGGCGTCCACGACGATGCTGCCGTTATCCAGCGTACCGGAGATCAGATACGTGCCGGAGCCTGTGACCGTCACGGTCGAGCCGGTGACGCTGACCTTGTCGGAATCCGCCGCCGCGCCGGAGCCGGTCAGCGAAACCGTGACCGTTTCGTCGTCGTATTCGGCGCTGAGGTCCCGCTCGGAAAACAGATCGGCGGTTTCTTCGGCTCCCGTCGTCGGGGGATCCGTTTCCGCCGCTTCCGTGACGGCTGCGTCCGCGATCTCGTCGATCCGGTACGCCGTCTGCTCCGCCGTCGGAGCGTTTACGGAAAGATCCTGCGCGGTTCCCCCGCTCACCGACCGCGCGACGCCGCACCCCGTGAAAAGAACTGCCGCGCAAAGGACGGGGACGGCGATCTTCAGAATGTTTCGTTTCATGATTTTTTCCTCCCTGTTTCGTTTTATTGAGGCAAGTATAGCACGGAAGAGAGGCGGATATCTCCGAAAAACGGAAGCGGATCTTACGAAAAACACACGAAATTAAACTGCGGATATAAAAAGACAGCGCCCATAATTATGAGCGCTGTCCGATTGATCTTTAAGGCAACACCGCACAATTCGGGTGTGCGGCGTTGCCTTAATCAGTCTGCGACATCGACGTCCGGTATGATCAGGATCTCATAATCCGGATACCGGGCGTTTACCTCGCTATATAAGATCTCCATGGCATCCTTCCGGTCAACGTCAAAACTGACGACGACGTCGAAACGGATTGTTTTCTTTTCTCTGTCGGCGTAAAAGCCGTGCATCTGCAGCGCCCACTCGTGCGCCATGACCGTTTTTTGAATCGTGTTGCGCATTCGCGCCGCCTCGTCGTCGGAAGTGTTGTAGGAATAGACGCCGATCCCCGTCAGGATAATGCCGGTTTTCTGATAGACGTCCGCCTGTATCTTGCGTGTGACCTTGTCCACGTCGTCAACGCTCATCGTATCCGGCAATTCAATATGTACCGATCCGTAGTTCTTGTTCGGACCGTAATTGAAAAGCGTAACGTCATAAGCGCCGAGCACCGCTTCTTCCGCGCAGATGATTTCCTTCAGCTCCTTTGTCGTTTCCGCATCCTCCCGTTTGCCGATGATGTCGTTCAGCGTTTCGATCATCATCTCGATTCCCGCTTTGATGATGAAGCCCGCGATGATCACGCCGACGTATGCTTCCAGCGAAACGCCCCAGATCAGATATACGGCAGCCGAAGCAAGAACGGACGCAGAAAGGATCGCGTCGAACAGCGCGTCCGAACCGGAGGCGGCCAGCGCGCCGGAGTTGACTTTCTTTCCCTGCTTTTTTACATACGTTCCGAGGATCAGCTTTACGGCGATCGCAACCGAAATAATGACGATCGAAACCGTGCTGTAATCGGCGGCTTCGGGATGAAGGATCTTCTTGACCGATTCCACGAGCGACGTGATACCGGCGTAAAGAACGAGCGCGGCGACGATCATGGAGCTGAGATACTCGATCCTTCCGTAACCGAGCGGATGTTTTTTATCCGGCTGTTTCGCGCCGAGCTTTGCGCCGATGATCGTAACGACCGAAGAAAGCGCGTCGGACAGATTGTTGACTGCGTCAAGGATGACGGCGATCGAGTTTGACGCCAGCCCGACAAACGCTTTAAAGCCGACAAGGAACAGATTTGTAACGATGCCGATGACGCTTGTTTTGACGATTGCTTTTTCTCTGTTTGCCGCAAGAACGGCGATGTCTTGATTGAGATGATCCATAAACCTATGATTGTCCCTCCTTAACGGGTTTCAGACGAATGTCTGTTTCCATCTCTTATTCCCGGTTCGCCGCCAAGGCAGGGGAACCGCGCCTCGAATACCGCGCCGCCGTCGTTGCGCGCGGTGATCGCGCCGCCGCAGCTCTGCGCGGCCGCCTGCGCGATGGCAAGGCCGATCCCGTGCCTGCCGCCTTTTCCTTTATACATCCGTTCAAACACGTGCGGCAGGTCCTCCTCCGCTACGCCGGGGCCGTCGTCCTCCACCGCGAAGAAAACGGCGTCTGTTTCATTGCGGCAGCGCAGCGTCACTTCTTTTTCGGCGTACCGGACTGCGTTGGAAATAAGGTTGCCGAGCATCCGCTCCGCGTCCTGTTCCCGGATCTTCAGCAGCACGGGCGATTCGTCGAAATCGAACACGAAGCAAACGCCTTTTTGTTCCGCTTCCGCGCGCTGCTCCGATACGCAGAGGGAGAACACCTCGCGCAGATCGAGCTCCCGGACGCCGGCGTCCCGCTTTTCTTTTCCGGCGCGGGAGAGGAACAGGATATCCTCCACCAGCCCGCCGAGCTTGTCCGATTCCGCCAGGATGACCTTCGCGGCGTCCTGCGGCTCCATCAGCCCGTAAACGATGCCCTCTGCGTTGCCGCGGATGGAGGTCAGCGGCGTGCGCAGCTCGTGGGAGACGTTCTGGAAAAAGACCTCCTGCTTCTGCTTCGCCTCCCGCAGGTCGGCGGTCATCCGGTTCATGGAGCCCGCCAGCGCGTCGAATTCCACGTCGCGGAAGCGGAACTCCCGCGGCTCCAGCTCGCCGCCGCCGATCTCCCCGGCGAAATCCGAAAGCTTCCGCACCGGCTCCGCAAACGAGCGGGCGAACCGGCGGCTCAGAAGGACGGAGATCAGAATCGCGGCGAGGATCACCGACAGCAGCACGACGTTGATCAGCTGTGTGAAAGCCATGACGGAGGTCACGTCCACGTAGGCGAGCATGATCTTCCCCTCCGTGACCGGGTCCTCCCCCGCCGAAACGACGTAGGTCCCGTCCTCCAGAAAAACAAGCTTATTCCGAACGGAAGCCGCCTGATCGACGCAGACGCGTTCGCGGTACCACGACGAGAGCGCTTCGGCAACCGCCCCGTCGCCGTGCATGTTGTCGAACACCGTGCCGTCGGCGTTCAGTAATACGGCGCTGCCGCGTGTGCCCATGACGCGGTCCGGGCGCCCGTCGAACGACTCTGCGCCGCCCTCATCCGGGGCTTGCTGAGGATCCTGCTCCTGTTCCGGAGCCCCGGACGGGTCTTCATATTCCTGCTGCGTCTGCTCCCGGTCTTGCCCCGGCGCGGGACCGCGCCCGACGTCCCGGCGCTCGTCCGCCGCGTTCTGCGAGACGCCGGAAAGCTGCGCTGACACCCGCGAACGGATAAACCCGTATACGGCAAGGTTGAACGCCAGCGCCACGATCAGCAGGATCGCCGTCGTCAGGCCGATCAGTGTGACGAGCATATGCGTTTTGATATGCCACCTGCGTTTCATCTGATTTCCTCCAGCCGGAAGCCGTAGCCCCACACCGCCGCGATATTGACGCCGCCGCCCTCCAGCTTCTGCCGCAGGCGGCGCACCGTATCGTCCGTCGCGCGGGTCTCCACGGCGGTCTCGTAGCCCCATACCGCGTTCAGCAGCTCTTCGCGCGAGACCGCCTGATCCGCGCGCTCCATCAGATACTTCAACACCTCGTATTCCGTCGGCGTCAGCGCGAGCGGCTGACCGCCCATCAGGATATGCCGCCGGTCCTCGTCCAGCGTCAGATTCCCGACTTCTTGTCTCTGCGCTTCGTCCGGCGTGTATTTCCGGCTTTCGAATTCCACACGGCGGAACAGCGCCCGCACACGCAGCATCAGCGCCATCGCGGAAAAGGGCTTCGTGATATAATCGTCGCTGCCCAGACCCATCCCCATGGCGTAATCGTTTTCGGCGTCTCTCGCGGTAAGCATAATGATCGGGACGGTGCTTTTCTCCCGAAGCGTTTTACAGACGGTAAATCCGTCGGAGCCGGGCATCATCACGTCGAGAATCGCCAAATCGCAGGGGCTTTCTTCGAACCGCGCCAGCAGCAGGTCGCCGGTGGGGAAATCCTCCACCTCGTACCCGTCGCTGCTTAAAAACGTTTTTACGATCCCGCGGATATTGTCGTCGTCGTCCGCAACGTAGATCTTTTTTCTTTCTTCCTTCACGGGGAACCGCCTCCCTTTCGTCACTGCATCCATTATATCAGCCCGCGCCGTGAAAATCAATTGTTTTCCCGGATGTAAACTGAAGCAATCCGTACGAAACGTTTCGTATGATTTTCGTATTTTTTGTCTCTGCTCCCCGGCGGTTTTTTGCCCTCTGCGGCTGCTGCATGGTCGGCGGATACGGCCGGGCCGCAAAAAACATCGGAAGGGAGTTCTGCGGTATGAAAGGAAAAAGCCGGAAAACGCGATCGGCAAAGCCGCCTTTGCGCCGTATGGCAGAGGACGGTGGGTATCCCGTCTGTCTTCTTGTCCGTCGGGCGCTTTTCATGGAATTGCGTTTCATAATTCTTCCCGCAAAACGCAGATTATTCTTGAAAACGGAAAAGGATTGATATATAATAAAAAAGTATTCTATTACGGAAAGGAATGTATCGAATGGCTGAATTTCTGCTTTCCGCCTTCGCCGACGAGGCGGGCGGGGGACTGCTCGACCAGATCAGAGCGCTGAAGGAGAACGGCTTCACCCACATCGAGCCCAGAGGGCTCGACCGCGGCAACATCTCCGAATACACCGCCGAACAGTGCCGCGAGGTGCGGAAGATCCTCGACGACAACGGCATCGGCATTTCGGCGATCGGCTCGCCCTTCGGCAAGATCAACATCAAGGACGATTTCGCGCCGCATTTCGACCTTTTCAAACGGAACGTGGAGAACGCCTGCATTCTGGGAGCCGAGCGCATCCGCATGTTCAGCTTCTACTTTGACGCAGGCGACGACTACGCGGCGTACCGCGACGAGGTCATGGAGCGGCTCGACCGCTTTGCGACCGAATCCCTCAAGAGCGGCGTGTGGTGCTGCCACGAGAACGAAAAGGGCATCTACGGCGACGTCGACGACCGCTGCCTTGACATCCTGACGACCTTCGAGGGAAAGATCAAGGGCGTGTTCGACCCGGCAAACTTCATCCAGTGCGGCGTGGAGATCCTGCCTGCCTACGCGAAGCTCGAGAAATACATCGATTATATGCACGTCAAGGACTGCATCTTTGCCACCGGCAAGGTCGTTCCCGCCGGCAAGGGCGAGGGACATCTGCCCGAGCTGCTGAAGCTCTTCGCGCAGAAGGACGGCAAACGCTTCCTGACCCTTGAGCCGCATCTGAAGGTCTTCGACGGCCTCGCGAACCTCGAGCAGGAGGGCGGCACCGCCGAGCAGATCAAAGAGGACTACACGTATCCGACGAACCGCGAAGCGTTCGACGCGGCGGCAAGCGCGTTGAAATCTCTTCTGTAAGAAGAGATTTCAAAGACTGAAGACCAAAGAC
>JAFRTA010000421.1 GCA_017427315.1 Clostridia bacterium | reverse complement strand
ATGATACGCTCTGCGTCTCGGTTTATTCTCCGCGATTGTCGAAAAATGAACGCTATCGCGTCTTTTGAGGCAGATAATCAATTAAACAAGCCCTTATCCCTTCTCCCTCATCCCTTCTCCCTTGGTAAATACTGATTTGTCACTCCGCGACAAATCAGTATTTGTCAAGAAAACTATGCTCCTCTCCTCCGGTCTTATACGCGATGAGGGCGTCGAGCATCACGTTGTGTGCGCTGTTGAAGATGTTTGCCTCGACGTTCGGGTTTGTTTGCTTCAGCTCCCGGATCAGTTTTTTTGTTTCAAGACGCTTCGAGCCGCTTTCCGCGTCCGGAGCGTCCTGTTCCGTTTTTTCTGTGAAATGACAGGCGCACTGCAGAAACATCAGGCCGTGCCAGTCCCGCCACGCCTTGATCTCATCCTCCCGGATCAGATACATCGGCCGGATCAGCTCCATCCCCGGGTAATTCGTGCTGCGCAGCTTCGGCATCATCGTCTGCATCTGCCCGCCCCAGAGCATGCTCATCAGCGTGGTCTCGATCACGTCGTCGTAGTGGTGCCCGAGGGCGATCTTGTTGCACCCGAGCTCCTGCGCTTTTTTATAGAGCCAGCCCCGGCGCATCCGCGCGCAGAGATAACACGGGTTTTTATCGACCTTGTCCACTGCGTCGAAGATTCGCGTTTCAAAGACCGTGATCGGGATGCCGAGAGCTTTTGCGTTCGCTTCGATCAACTCGCGGTTTAACGTGTTATAGCCGGGATCCATACAGAGGAACTCAAGCTCAAACGGGAATTTCCGGTGCCGCAGCAGCTCCTGAAACAGCTTCGCCATCAGCATCGAATCCTTGCCGCCCGAGATACACACGGCGATCTTATCGCCGGGGCAGACAAGCTCGTAGGTGACGACCGCCTTCGCGAACCGGTTGAACAGCCCGTCGCGGAAACGTCGCCGTTTGCGCAGGGCGTTCTCCACCTCGGCGGTTTTATCCCGCGCGGCGTCGATATATTCCCGGACCGCCTTTTCCGCCGGCGGTTCGATTTTTATTGTTTCAGGGTGTCCACTCATTGCGGTTTCCTCCGTCGCTTTCGGATCATGCTTCTATTATACTCCGTTTTTCTCCCTGCGCAAGAATGTTTTTCGTCCCGAAGGAAAGACGGCTGTTCAAGTTTGCCGCCGAAATGAAAAAAACGCCGTCCGCGCTTGAATTCTGCGATATAATATGATATACTGTCCAATAATGCGTTATTATGCGGTTTTATATAGAGGAAAGGCTGCTCATGAGCAAGAGTCAGAGAGAAAAAGGAATATTGCTTTCGTATGTCACGATGGCGGTCAATTTCGTGATCGGCATCGTCTTCACGCCGTTTGTGCTGGCTAAGCTCGGTTCAGCCGAAAACGGGGTATATGCCGCCGCGTCCTCGATCATCGGTATCATTACGCTGCTGGATATGGGGCTGGGAAATTCATTGACGCGTTTCAGTTCCCGCATCAGGACGCTGGGCGACGTCGAGGGCGAGAAAAAGCTGAACGGTCTTTTTCTGCTGATGTTCAGCGTGATCAGCGTTATTTCCGTGTTCGTGGGCGCCGTGATCTATTTCAGTATGCCGCCGTTCCTGAAAGAGTTTACGACGGAACAGAAAATGCTCACGCAGAAGGTTTTTCTGATCATGCTGGTGAATATCAGCATATCCTTCCCGTTTACGGCGGTAACGGCTATTCTGAGCTCCTATGAAAGATTTGCTTTTCTCCGCACCTATGCCCTTGTCCGGGACGTTATCGTTTACGGTTCGCAGGCTGTCGTTCTGCTCTGCGGGGGCAGATCCGTCGGTATGGCGGTTGCGGCGACGGTCGTTCACGTGCTGGTAAAAATCGTTCCGACCGTTTATCTCGTTAAAAAAATGAAGGTCGGCTTCCGTTTCCGCGGGCTTGAATTCGGTATGGCGAAGGAGATATTTTCCTATTCCTCCTTCATCCTGATCAATCTTCTCGTTGACCGTCTTTATGCGGATACCGATAAGTTAATCCTTTCGGGGCTCAAGATCCCAAATATCGTCGGTGTTTATAACAGCGGCGCGCATCTTAATAAAGACTTCAATCTGTTTTCCACGTCCATCAGCGGCGTGTTCCTGCCGAATATCACAAAGCTCATCACGCAAAAAACGCCGATGGAGAAGATCAGCGATATCTTTATCCGCATCGGCAGGATCCAGTTCATCATCCTCTCGTTTATTTTCAGCGGTTTCCTGATCTTCGGGCAGCGTTTCGTATATTTTTGGCTGAACGTACCGAAACATCCGGAATATGCCGAGGTATACTATATCGCGTTGATCCTGATGGCGCCGGGTCTTGTTTCGCTTTCGCAGAATATCGGCGTTTCGGTGCTGCAGGCGATGAACAAACACCGGATCCGTTCGGTGATGTATCTTTTGATCGCCATTCTGAACGTTGTCATATCCATTCCGCTGGCGAAGCGCTGGGGCGGCACCGGCTCGGCGATCGGCACGGTGATCGGCAACCTGCTCGGGCAGATCCTGTTTATGAACTGGTATTACTGGAAAAAGATCGGCCTCGACATCCCGCGGTTCTGGAAAAACGTGGTGCTGCGCATCGGCGTGGTAATGGCCGCGTATACAGCGCTCGGATATTTCGTCAACGGGCTGCTGCCGGAACCGTCGCTCATCATGCTTCTGGTTCGCATCGCGGTCTACTCGGTTCTTTTCGTACCGGTGCTGTGGTTCCTGATCGCGAACAAAGAAGAGAAAACGATGATCCGTGAAAAGATCACGGGGATAAAGCGCAGACTCGGCTCGCTCCGCCGCCGTGCGCTCCCCGGGAAAGAATAAACACGATAACAACTGTTTACAGAGAGAATAAAAGGCAGGGAATCAACTATGAGAGATTTTGTGACGATTCTGGCGGATACGGTCTGCGACTTTCTGCGGATGCTCCCGCTGCGCGACCGGATCGTGTTCGAGAGCAACCCGGAATTCGCGGACAATACCTACTGCGTATACCGCTATCTCGTGGATTACAAGCACATTGACGAAAACTATAAAATCGTGTGGCTCGTGGAGGACAAGAACCATGTCTCTCCGCCGGCCGAGATGAAGAACACCACGTTTCAGAACTATCAGAAAAACGGCAAGACGCTCTGGGAACGGCTGAAATACCACTATTACATCAACACCTCCCGCGGCTTGATTTACTGCAACCGCAATCTGGGGAAAAAGCGCAGAAAGCAGTTTTCGCTCTGCCTGCAGCACGGCATGCCCCTCAAGGCGTCCAACGGCGGCTACTGCATCCACGATCAGTGCGACCGCTGCCTGTGCGTCTCCGCGTTCTTCGCGGACCATTATCACAAGGATTTCGATATCAGCTACGAAAAAATGTTTTTCTGCCCGTTCCCCCGCACGGATTACCTGTTTTCCGACCGGGACGTGCGCGCAGAGCTTGGGCTCGCCGGCTTCGATAAAGTGCTGATTTGGATGCCCACCTACCGCAAGAGCGCGGCGGAAAAGATGAAGAGCTTCAATATCGAGGGCACCGCGACGGGTATCCCGTGCCTTGAGACCGAAGAGGACGTTCTGCGCCTCGACGCGTTCCTGCGGGAGAAAAACAGCCTCGTGCTGTTCAAGCCCCATCCCGTGCAGCCGATCGATTCGGTCCTGCGGGAGAAGCTGACGAATATCCGTTTCATCGACAACGCCTGGCTCGCGGAAAAAGGCGTTCAGCTTTACGAGCTGCTGGGAAAGACCGACGGTCTGATTACGGACTATTCCTCGGTCTATTATGATTATCTGCTTACAGACAGACCCGTAGGACTTACGGTAGACGATTACGACGAATATATCGGAAAACGCGGCTTCGTTTACGACGACCCGTTTGAAGTGCTCAAAGGCGAGCATATCACGGACGCCGACGGGCTCATTGCCTATATCGATGAGGTTGTACGGGGGGAGGATCCGTATTCTGAGGATCGGGAAATCGTGAAAGACCGTATTTATTCCACCGTCCGACAGGTCGGCTCCGCTACCGCTTACGTGAGCGAGCTGTTCTGGAAGGAGCTGCAGAACAACCGCGGCGGCGTCGGCTTCGGCGGCTCGGGGGACGGCGTATGATCAGCATATTGATGCCGGTGTATAACGTCTCGAAGTATCTCGAAAAAACCGCCGCTTCTTTAAAAGCGCAGACCTTCGGGGACTTTGAGGTCATCATGGTCGACGACGGCTCGACGGACGGCAGCGGCCTGATCTGCGATAAAATTGCCGAAGAGGACGCCCGTTTCCGCGTGATCCATCAGCCGAACGCGGGCGTTTCGGCGGCAAGAAACGCGGCGCTCGATGAAGTGCGCGGAGAGTATATTTATTTCCTTGACGGCGACGACCTTCTTTTACCCGAGACGTTTGAGGAAATGCTCGCGCTCCTGAACGATAACGCCGCAGATTTTGTCACCGCGCGGCTTTCGTATATCGACGACGACGGGAACGCGATCGAAAAGCTCAATAAGCTCAGCCCGGTAAAAGATGAGATCCTGACGGGCGAGGAGTATCTTCACAAGCTGACAAAGGAGAATTCCCAATTCTACTGCACCAGCACGAATAAGTTGTTCAAGGCGGCTTTGTTTGAGGGGGTCCGTTATCCCGTCGGCAGGGTCAACGAGGACGAGGCGCGCATCCACGAAGTCGTTTACAAGGCGAAAAAAATCGTTTCGACAGGAAAAGCTTATTATTTTTATTTGAAGCATTCGGGCTCGATCACGACCGCGCCCTTTACGCTGCGCTCTCTCGACCGCGACGAGGCGTTCGGCGACCGGCTCTCGTTCTATGTCGAAAAATGCCTCTGCGCGCTGTCGGCGGAAATGTTTGTCTACGCCGTGTCGGAGCTGAAAAAAACGCTGAACAAGTCACTTCGGTACGGGATCTACGGCGAGGCGAAGGAACGGCTTCTGCGTATTGCAAAAAAAGATGCGGCGCTCGGCGAGCGCATCGGAGACGACACGCCGGAGATGAAGGCGGCGTCCTCGTGCCTTGCCGCGATCATCGGTCTTGCCGACGCATTTCCGAAGGTATACGGGACGTATCTCGGCGATATCGCAGACGACGGAAAAAACGAGCCGTCCGTCGATATTGCGAAAGATTACGCAGAGGCGAAACTGATACAATTCGTCGCCGGAAAGGGATATTCCGATTTTGCCGTCGCCTCCGCGATGGACGAGCTGAAAAGCCGCGCCACGCTGACCTTTATCCATACGGTCAAAAAGGGAATGTATCACGGCGAAAACAAAAAGAAACTGCTTGAAATTTTTCGCATTGAATATCCGTTGGCGGCGAAGACGCAGGACCCGACGCCGGAGCAGAAGCAGGTGCTCGCGGTATCTTCTGCGGTATGTAAAGCCCCGTGGCTGTACGCCGCTTATATCCGCCTGCGGGAGAAGGTCTCGCCGATTCCCGTACCGGAAGAGTATTGAATATGAGCGTAAAAGATCACCGGCATGCGCCGGTGATCTTTTTCGTTCGGGGTTCGTGATTTGGTGATCTGTGATCTATGATTCGGAAATCGGATATCGGTTCGGAAATTCCGAACTCCGATCTCACGATCTCACCGTACCGTCACGAATACACCCTCGCCGGGTTCCAGAAGAAGGGTCATCGTATCGCCGCTGATCACGGTCTTTTCACCCATTCTGTAAAGGGTGATCTCGCTCGCGCCGTCGAATGTGACTTTGAACGAAGCGCTCTTATCTTTGTATTCCTCATACATATTCGTAAAGACGTAGGCGTTCCCGTCACCGTCTTTCTCGTTAAACACGCCCACAAGCAGCGGATCGACAGTCTCAATGCGCGGCTTGTCCTCATCCTTCACGCCCACGAGATCCAGCTTTGCGCCGGCGGCGAGAAGCTTGTTGGGAAGGTACGCGCCCACGTGCTCATAATTGCCGTAAACGTCGAGGAACGGCGCCATCTCGGCGTTGACCTTCTGTACCGCGTAATAGGTATCGGTGCGCTCGCCCGCGTCGTCGATCATGTGGGAATCGCCGTCCCACCAGCCGGTCTGATAGCAGGCGTAGATGATCGCCTTGGGTCCGAACGCAAGGGTCACATAGTTCTGCCAGCGCTGGTCGCGGTCGGTGTCGCAGTATTTCATTCCGCCGTCGGCCAGTCCCGCCGCCTGGGTGATGACCCAGTAGTCGATGTCGTTCTTTCTGCACGCCTCGGAGAGGATGTCGAGGTTGCGCAGCCACTTCTCGTAAGAAGCCTCCTGTTTGTGCGTCTCGGCGTTCCAGTGCAGCGGATAGATATCGACAGAGAGAATGTCGAGATCGAAAGTGCCGATGTAATCGCTGACGTGTTTGCGGTAACGGATGGAATCACCGTTGAGCGCATCCATCGTCGTCAGATCGTTCGCGCCGAACACATCGTCTGCCGTCTCGCCGAGCTGTTCGCTGTTTGCGTACATCGGGAACAGATTGACGTAAGGCAAACGGTGCGGGTCGCGCTCGAACTCCGCCGCCACGCCCGCGGCGACCTCGTCGAACTGCAGCGCGGAGGGCTCGTCCCTGTAATTGATGCCCCAGACGCAGCCGTTGGTCAGCGTCCTGTTGTAGCCGGTGTTGGCTGCCAGGATGCCGATGCCGTTCTCGTCGCAGAAGGAGAGCACGTCGTCGGTCAGGTCGCCGCCGCCGGTCTGCACGAAGAACTCCAGCCCCGCTTCCTTGAACCACTGCAGCAGATCCATATGATTTGCCGCGCGGGTGTTGATGCAGTAAGCGCCGAGAAGGAGACGGTCGCGGTCGAAGACATAGTCCCTGCGGGTGACCTTGACCGGCGTCTTGTCGGTCGAGCCGATCACGGAGGCGCCCGTGCCGGAGAGCGCGAGGATCAGCGCCATGAGCAGCGCGAGAAGTTTGGTGATGAATTCCATAAAACGACCTGCTTTCTTTATTATTTTGATTTATTTTAACACATCCGATTTGATTTGTCAATTTGTTCAGTCAGATCGAACACCTGTCTGACCGAAAAGTTCGGTCGAAGAACCAAAAAAACATGATATCATACAATATTTTTCGCTTTTTATATTGACCGCCGCAAAAAAAATATGATACTATATATCTGTATAATTATGAGACGAGTGGATATATTTCGGAAAGAGTGAAGCCATGAACGTGCCGTCATTTTTTAAAGCGTTCCTCAGCATCCTTTTGTCTGTCTTTACGCTGATCTGCACGGATTTCTCCCGAGCTGTCGTCTGTTCGGATAAGCCGGCAGCACCGTCCGGTGCGCCTGAAGAGGCTGATGAAATTGTGCCTGTTCCGGCAGATCCCGAGGTGTTCGTCAGAGTCTCCGACAAGCTCGAGCTGCCGCTGATCATACAGCCGGCCCGTACGGATTCGATCTTGAAGGACCTGAACGCCGACCTGCTCGGTGACGCGTCCGGCGAGAGCTTGCACGCGCAGGCGTTTGCGCTCATCTTTGAAAAGATCGTCATTTTCCGCACGGGTGAATGCTATCATACGGCGTACGTATGCGGAGATCCGGTCGATATCGGCGAAAGCGTCCTGCAGACGGAAACGGGGTACTATATCGCGCTTTCGACCCTTGCCGATGTTTTCGGCGGCACGTATTCCGAAACGGAACTCGGCGCGGTCCTTGCCGCGCAGAACATGACCGTGACCGCGACGGGAGACCGCGCGTACCTGCACGCGGCGGGCGAAGGCTATACCGAAGATGATGAGATCGAAACGTCGACCGTTTCCGGCGCGGGCGTATCTGTCAATGTAAAAGACGCGGCGAAACTGTACGGTCTGACGGAATATCATACGGATGCCGGACTCGTCTTCTTTTCCGCGGGGCAGGCGTTCGACCCGGTGTGCGGATACTATATTGCTGAAGAGGCGGAAAAGCTGTATCTGTCCGAGGCGGACGCGGCGGCGTATTCTGCGAACATGTTTGTCGACATCCCCAATATTGCGGTCAGCAGCGAGCGGAACGTCACGGCGTATTCCTATCCCGCGCTGGATATCAACGCGAACGTGGCGGCCTACGCTGCGCAGGGTGTTGAAGCGGAAGTCGCGCTCGGCCCCGCCATTGTCGCCGGTCAGGGCGAGGACGCCGCAAACTATACCGTCGTGCGCGTATTCGATCAATACCAGACGCTTCACACGCAGTTCAGCGCTTATCCCGCGACAGTGCGGGGCGGCGTTCAGGTCGCTGCGGCGAGAAGCGGAGACAAATTCCGCATTCTTACGGCGCCCTTCACTTCCAAAGAGGTCAGGGAGCTGCGCTGCTACGACGCGAACGGCGCGTTCCTGTTCCCGGTCTCTCCGTCCGGGGACGCTCCTTTCGCGATCGCCTCCGGTGCTTTTCTCGGCGAAGAAGATGTTTTCGCCGTGACGAGCAGGAACTGCAGTGAGAAAAAACGAGTGATCGAATTTTTCTCGGCGGAGGACGGCAGTCTGATCTCTTCCGAAAAGCTTCCCGTCCGGCTGATCGCAGGCGTTCTGCTCTCGGCGGACCGCGTATGCGAGGACGGTGACGCGCTTCTGATCTATGCCGAGGACAATATTCTCGCTTACCGTTTCGGCAGGGAAGGTCTTTCCGAGCTTTCACTTGCTGTGAAGCGGGTCAACGGCATTTACGCCTCCGCTTTCGGCGGCTATATGGCGACGTACGACGCGGACGATATCAATAAAGCGTTCTCCGAAACGACGGAGTATAAAGACGGCGAAGTGAAGACCGTCAACGTAGGCGCGAAGGAGAATCTGTTCGTCAGTACCGCCGCGGACGAGGGAGGCGAATACGTCAAAAAAGGGCAGTTCTGGCACACGCGCCTTGAGTTCGCGACCGCGGCGCACAGCAACACAACGCCCGGCGACACTTCGTCGATCCGCAAAAACGATATCTCGTCCTTTACCGTGACGCCCGGCCGGGACGTTCTCGAAAAATACAACACGCAGTATAATATGTGGGAGCCGTGCACGACGCACCGCTGGAACAAGACCGCCGGTATGGGCAACCTGATCTCCTATGTCGATCCCGATACGGGGATGTACGGCTACGCGACGCTGACGAAAGAAAACGAGCGTTCGGATTACGTCGAGTTTGAATCTTCCTATTTCAACGGCACATACGCGCCCTTTATCGAGGCGATGGACCGTTATAATTTCTGGACGCGCCGTACCTATCTTCAGGAGCTGGGTAAGCTTTACCGTGAAGCGCCGGAATACACCGTCGCGGTCTCGCCCGTGCATGAGCATGAGATCGATTCCGGCAGCGGCTCCGTGGGCGACTACAACCCGCGTATGATCGCGGGCTTCCGGCTGTATCTGAAAGATCTTTACGGCACGATCGAAAACGTGAATGAGAAGTTCGGCACCTCGTTCGCCTGCTTCGGCGATCTCGACGCGCCGAGAAACGCCGGGCGCGGCGACTGGGACCGCTATCCCGCGTCGTCCGCCGATCGTAACGAGTATTTCGACCAGTGGACGATCTATAACCGCACGGCGGTCAGTCAGTATCTTGTGGCGTCTTACAGAGAGGCGCTGCTGGCCGGGTTCCCGCCGGAACTGATCAAGGCGCATCAGATCCCCGAGGGCGACGCCGTCGCGGGCTTCCTCGGCGAGGCGGATACGCGCATTTCGCCGGTTGACGTCGCGCTGGCGACCGGTACGGGCTACGGCGGGACGCGTTATTCCACATGGTTCCGCGACAGAAATTCCTTTATGGCGCTGGCGAAGGACTCGGGGCACAACAACGTCACGCTGGGCGAATACAGCGCTATGAATACCGATAAGTTCGAGTCTTACCGGCAGCTGCGGTATCTGTTCAATAACGGCGTTGTTTTCACGCACGTCATGGGCTGGACCGGCGGCGTTCAGAACGGCGATAAGATGGACGCGGGCGAGAAATACGCCGTCGACCGTCTGATGAACGAAAACAGACCGAGAAGCGCTTCTTCCGGCGGCACCGGCAATATCATCGCTTATTCCGATGGGGATATTTCGTTCAATATCGTTGAGATCGGCTCAAAGAAGTCAAGTCCCGGGCTTCTCAAATCCGTCAATGAAGACGGCTCTTTCGAGGGAACGGTATATCTTCAGCCCTTCCACGCCGCGGTGATCCCGGTCGATATCTCAAAGGGTGATCGGGCGTCCGGCACAGGCCGGCTTCGCTATGAGATCGGCGGCAAGAAGGATGCGAACGGCAAATCTGTCGAAGGGATCAACTACGGAGATACGGTCGATCTGCGCCTGAACGCGAAGCCCTGCGGGGAAGAGCCCGGCACCATTACCGTTCAGGTCTGGCACGACGGTTATGAGGACGCGGTCGCTTCCTATACGTTCGAGGTAACGGGCGCCGAGGAAGAATACCGTTATACGTTCAAAAACCAGCTCTTCCTGACGGACTGCTCGATCACGGTGACGTACCGCGGCGTCGAGATCACCGATTCCGACGTGACGCTTCTTTACGAGCGCACCGCGCGCAAGTTCTACGGCGAAACCTCGCCGCAGGCGCACAGGGGCGGCGTCAGCTTCGACGTGATGCAATAAAAAGATGAGGTAAACGATGGCACTTGTTACATTAAAAGAGCTTCTGCTGCAGGCTGAAGAAGAAAAGAACGCCGTCGGCGCGTTCAGCGTCGGCAATATGGAGATGGTCATGGGCGCGGTGTCCGCCGCGGAAGAGGCGGGGCAGCCGATCATCCTGCAGATCGCGGAAAAGCGACTCAAAAACTCGCCGCTGTCTCTCATGGCGCCGATGATGGTCTCCGCCGCGAAAAACGCGCAGGTCGATATCGCGGTGCATCTCGACCATGGGCTGACGCTCGAATGCATCGACGAAGCGCTGGAATACGGCTTTACCTCCGTGATGCTGGACGCTTCGCTGCTGCCCTTTGAAGAGAACATCTCCATGACGAAAAGGGTCGTCGAAAGGGCGCGCGCTTACGGCGCTTCCGTCGAGGCGGAGCTGGGCGTGGTCGGCGGCAACGAAGGCGACACGGCCGAACATAAAATTCTTTGCACCGACCCGGAAAGCGCGCGGATTTTTACGGAGCAGACCGGCGTCGACGCGCTCGCCGTCGCCATCGGCAACGCCCACGGCAATTACCCGGTCCTGCCGGAGCTGCGGTTCGATATCCTCGAAGCGATCGACAAAACGGTCGCGACGCCCCTTGTGCTGCACGGCGGCACGGGCATTACGGATGAGATGTTCCGCCGCGCGATCTCGCTCGGCATCCGCAAGATCAACATCGCCACCGCGAGCTTCGATCATCTTGCGAAATATGCCAAAGCATATACCGATACGGTCGATACGCCGGATTATTTCACGCTTTCCGCGGAAATGGTCCGCGGCGTGCGCGACAACGTGCTGCGCCATATAAATGTGTTTTCACTTACAGAAAGGAGTTTTTGATATGAATTACATCACTTTCGATCAGAGCAAAAAGTTCGATCTGATCCTGCTGGGCAGAGTCGCGGTGGACCTGAACCCCGTGGACTACAACTGCCCGCTCGACGAGAGCACCACCTTTAAAAGATACCTCGGCGGCTCGCCCGCCAATATTGCCGTAGGTCTCGCCCGTCTGGGGAAGAAATGCGGCTTTTTCGCGCGTGTGTCCGACGATCAGCTGGGCACGTTCGTGACGAAGTATTTTGAAAAAGAGGGGATCGACACCTCGCATATCGTGCGCTGCAAAAACGGCGAAAAGATCGGTCTGACCTTCACCGAGATCAAGAGCCCCACCGAGAGCTCGATCCTGATGTACCGCAATATGGCGGCAGATCTCAAGCTCGACGTCTGCGATATCGACGAGGACTATATCAAGCAGGGCAAGGCGATCCTGATCTCCGGCACCGCCCTTGCGGAGAGTCCCTCCCGGGAGGCGGCGCTCAAGGCGGTCATGCTCGCGAAGAAAAACGGCGTGCCCGTGATCTTCGATATCGACTACCGCGCCTATAACTGGAAGAACGCCGACGAGATCTCGATCTATTATTCCGCGGTCGCCCGCGAGGCGGATATCATTCTCGGCTCCCGCGAGGAATACGACCTGACCGAGCGGCTGATCCGTCCCGGCATGAGCGACGCCGAGACCGCCGCCTACTGGCACGGTCAGAACGCGAAGATCGTTATCATCAAGCACGGCAAGGAGGGCTCCACCGCCTACACGAACGACGGACAGAGCTATTCGATCAAGCCCTTCCCCGTAAAGCTGCTCAAGAGCTTCGGCGGCGGCGACGGCTACGCTTCCGCGTTCCTTTACAGTCTCTTTGAGGGCTTTGAGATCATCGACGCGCTGGAATTCGGCTCCGCCTCCGCGGCGATGCTCGTCGCCAGTCACGCCTGCTCGGAGGATATGCCTTCCGCAGAGCAGGTCCGGGAATTTATCCGCAAAGAAAAAGAAGAGTACGGCGAAATGGTCGCCAGAGGGTGAGGCGCGGCGATGCTTGAATATCTGAATTACGACGAAGCCGGCAAGAAGACCGTCTGTGAAATGAACGGCTTCCACGCCGATATGGGCATGAACATCTACGTTTACAAAATGAGCGCGGGCGACAGCGTCTCCGTGTTGGAAGAAAAGCTGGAAACGGCGGTTCTCCTGCTCTCGGGCGAGACCGTATTCGAGTGGGCGGGGGAGAAGCGCACCGGCAAGCGCCGCGATCCCTTTGAGAAAACGCCCTATTGCCTGCACGTCTGCAAAAATACGGGCGTTACCGTAAGGGCGGTTGCCGACAGCGAGATCCTTGTTCAGCAGACCGACAACGACCGCGCGTTTGATCCCGTGTTCTATACCCCCGAGACCTGCCTGTATCAGGAATTCGGCAAGGGACAGTGGGGCGGCGCGGGGCACCGCATCGTCTCGACGATGTTCGATTACGACAACGCGCCCTATTCGAATATGGTCATGGGCGAGGTCTTTACTCAGCCGGGCAAATGGTCGAGCTATCCGCCGCACCACCATCCTCAGCCCGAGGTCTATTACTATATGTTTGACAAACCGCAGGGCTTCGGCGCGTGCTACAACGGAGACGACGTATTTAAAAGCACCCACGGCTCCGCCTGTTATATCGAGCCGGGCAAATCCCACCAGCAGGCGGCGGCGCCCGGATATGAGATGTACTACGTCTGGCTGATCCGTCACATCGACGGCGACCCGTGGTACAAAACGACAAGGATCACGGATAAAGAGCACGAATGGCTCTTAAACGGATAAAGGAGGAAAATCTATGGCAATCATGTCAATGGCGCAGGCTCTTGTGAAATTCCTTGACAATCAGTATGTGTCCTTCGACGGAAAAGAGACGAAGTTCGTCGACGGCATTTTCACCGTCTTCGGGCACGGCATCGTCGTCGGTCTCGGGCAGGCGCTCGACGAGGACCCCGGTGCGCTCCGCGTCTATCAGGGCAAGAACGAGCAGGGCATGGCGCACGTCGCCGCCTCGTTCGCGAAGCAGAACAACCGCAGGAAGATCATTGCCTGCGCGTCCTCGATCGGACCCGGCGCGGCGAATATGATCACCGCCGCGGCGACGGCGACGGTCAACCACGTTCCGCTTCTGCTGTTCCCCGCGGACGCTTACGCTTCCCGGCAGCCGGATCCCGTGCTGCAGCAGTTCGAGCAGGTCAATTCCCTTGCCACCACCACGAACGACGCATATAAAGCCGTTACACGCTATTGGGACCGCGTGCAGCGCCCCGAGCAGCTCATGAGCGCGATGATCAACGCCATGCGCGTGCTGACAGATACTGCGGAGACCGGCGCCGTCGCGATCTGCCTGCCGCAGGATACCGAAGGCGAGGCATACGACTATCCCGAATCGTTCTTTGCGAAGCGCGTGCATAAGATCACCCGCCCCCTGCCTGTAAAAGAGGAGATCGCCGACGCGGTCAATGTGATCGCAGCGGCGAAAAAGCCCCTCGTGATCTGCGGCGGCGGCGTGCGCTATTCCGAGGCGGGCGAAGCGCTGGAAAAATTCTGCGCAGAGTTCAATATCCCGTTCGCGGAGACCCAGTCCGGCAAGACCGCCTGTCTTTCCTCGAACGCATACAACCTCGGCGGTCTCGGCGTGACCGGCAACTCATCGGGCAACGTGATCGCGAAAGAGGCGGACGTGATCATCGGCGTCGGCACCCGCTTCTCCGATTTCACCACCGCGTCGAAATCCCTGTTCCGCGACGACGTGAAGGTGGTCACGGTCAACACCTCCCGCTTCGACGCATATAAGCTGGACGCGGTGAAGATCGTCGCCGACGCGAAAGAGGGGATCCTTGCGCTCGGCGAAGCGCTTTCCGCGCTGAATTACCGGAGCGACTATACGACCGAGATCGCCGACGCGAAAAAAGGCTGGGACGAGGAGATGGCGCGTCTCGCTGCATATACCTACGGCGAGGGCTTCGAGCCCCTGATCGCCGCCCGTGAGGAGCGCACGATCCCGGAATTCGCGAAAATGTACGGCACGGACGTGACCCAGGTCGCCGCCGTGGCGCTGATCCGCGAAGTGATCGACAAAAACGCGATCTGCGTCGGCGCAGCAGGTTCTCTTCCGGGAGACCTGCAGAGGATGTGGACCAGCGACGAGCGTTATTCCTATAATATGGAATACGGTTATTCCTGCATGGGCTACGAGATCGCCGGCGCGCTCGGCTCCAAGATGGCGGAGCCGGACAAAGAAGTTTACGCAATGTGCGGCGACGGCAGTTATCTGATGCTGCACAGCGAGCTGGTCACCAGTATTCAGGAGGGCAAAAAGATCAACGTGATGCTCTTCGACAACGCCGGCTTCGGCTGCATCAACAACCTGCAGATGTCCAACGGTATCGGCAACCTTGCCACCGAATTCCGCAAGCGCGACGAAAACGGCGAGCTGCTGGGCGAGCTGATGTATATCGACTACGCAAAGGCGGCCTCCGGCTACGGGGTGAAGACCTATACCGCCCGCAGCCTCGAAGAGCTGAGAGCGGCTCTGGAGGACAGCAAGAAGCAGACTGTATCGACCCTCATCGATATCAAGGTTCTGCCCAAGACCATGACCGACGGTTACGGCGCGTGGTGGAACGTGGGGCTTGCCTCGGTTTCGGGAAAGGAATCCGTACGCAAAGCGTATGAGAATATTGAAAAAATGAGAAAGATTGCGAGGAAGTATTGATGCTTGACAAAAACAAGGTAAAGCTCGGCATTGCGCCGATCGCCTGGACGAACGACGACATGCCCGATCTCGGCGCGGAAAACACCTTTGAGCAGTGCGTCTCCGAGATGGCGCTCGCCGGATTCACCGGCTGCGAGGTCGGCAACAAGTACCCGAAGGATCCCGCGGTACTGAAAAAGGCGCTGGAGCTGCGCGGGATGCAGATCTGCAACGCGTGGTTCTCGTCCTTTATCCTGACGCAGCCCATCGAGCAGGTCGAGGCGGATTTCGTGAAACACATCACGTTCCTGAAGGAAATGGGCGCGAAGGTCGTCGGTATTTCGGAGCAGAGTTATTCCATTCAGGGCACGGATAAGCCGATCTTCGAGGCGAAATACGTGATGAACGACGAGGAATGGGACCGCCTCTGCAAGGGCATCAACCATCTGGGCAAGGTCGCGAAGGATATGGGCATCGCCCTGACGCTGCACCATCATATGGGCACCGTTGTACAGACCGAGGCGGAGGTCGACCGTCTGATGGCGAATACCGACCCGGATCTTTTCAGTCTGCTGTTCGATTCCGGTCATCTTGCCTACTGCGGCGAGGACTATATGAGCGTTCTCAGAAAGTACGTCGGCAGAGTCAGGCACGTCCACCTCAAGGATATCCGACCCGCGGTGATCGAAAAGGTCAGGGCGGAGCATCTTTCGTTCCTGCAGGGCGTGCGTCTCGGGACCTTCACGGTTCCCGGCGACGGCGTGATCGACTTCGGTCCGATCTTCGACGTGCTTGCCGAGGCGGATTACGAGGGCTACGTCCTCGTTGAGGCGGAGCAGGATCCCGCGATCGCCAACCCGCTGGAGTACGCCATCAAGGCGAGAAAGTACATCGCGGAAAAAGCAGGACTGTGATAATTCGGAATTCGGAATAAAGTCAGGTCTACGGTCTACAGTCTACAGTCTACATTTTTTAGGCTTTAGTCTTCAGTCATACGTATTAACGCAAAACGCAAAACAAAATAAAGGAGAAACAACATGGCTGTCGAAAAACTCAAATACTTTGTAAACGGCGAGTACAGAGAGTCCAAGACCGAAAAGTGGACCGATCTGCACAACCCGAGCACCGGTGAGGTCACCATGCAGGCTCCCTGCTGCACCGAGGAGGAGGTCCTTGAGGCGATCGCCGCGGCGAAAGCGGCGTTCCCGGGCTGGAGCGGCACCCCCGCCATCAAGAGAGCGCAGATCCTTTATAAGATCCGCGACCTCATCATCGAGCATATGGATGAGCTGACCCTTCTGGTCGCGCAGGAGAACGGCAAGGTCTGGGCGGAAGCCGAGGGCGACGTTCTCAAGGCGAAAGAGGGTACCGAGCTCGCAACGCAGGTCCCGTCCCTGATGATGGGCGAGAGCGTCATGGACGCGTCCCGCGGTTATGACACCGTGAAATACCGCGAGCCCCTCGGCGTTTTCGCGGGCATCGTGCCGGTCAATTTCCCGGCGATGATCCCCTTCGGCTGGATGGCTCCCGTCTGCATCGCCACCGGCAACACCATGGTACTCAAAGCGGCGACCCTCACCCCCAGAACCGCGCTTCGTCTTGCGGAACTTTATAAAGAGGCGGGCGTGCCCGACGGCGTGATCAACGTGGTCACCTGCTCGAGAAACGAGATCAACACGATCCTCGACTGCCCGGACGTCAAGGGTATCACCTTCGTCGGTTCCACCCCCGTGGGCAAGAAGATCTATGAGCGCGCCGCGGCCGCGGGCAAACGCGTTCAGTGCCTCTGCCAGGCGAAGAACCACGCGCTGGTGCTTGCCGATACGCCCATCGAGCGTACCGCAGCGGGCGTGATGAACTCCGCGTTCGGCTGCGCCGGTCAGCGCTGCATGGCGCTTTCCGCCTGCGTCGTCGAGGAGAGCATCGCAGACGCTTTCGTCGCGGAGCTCAAGAAGCAGGCGATGAAGATCAAGGTCGGTCCCGCCTGGGATAAGACCTCGAAGCTGGGTCCGATCACTTACGAAAAGCACTATAAAGAAGTGCTCGCCGACATCGACAAGGGCGTCGCCGAGGGCGCCGAGCTCGTGCTCGACGGCAGAAACTGCGTCGTCGAGGGCTATGAGAACGGCTATTTCGTCGGCCCGACGATCTTCGACCATGTCACCGCGGATATGACCATCGGCGACGAGGAGGTCTTCGGTCCCGTCCTCTGCATCAAGCGCTGCAGGGATTTCAAAGAGGGTCTCGCCATCATGAACGCGAACCCCTACGCCAACGGCTCGGTCATCTTCACGCAGAACGGCTACTACGCCCGTGAGTTCGTCCGTCATACCGACGGCGGCATGGTCGGCGTCAACGTGGGCATCCCCGTACCGATCGGCTTCTTCCCGTTCGCGGGGCATAAGCAGAGCTTCTTCGGCGACCTGCACTGCCTGGGCAAGGACGCTTACCGCTTCTTCACCGAGAGCAAATGCGTCACCACCCGCTGGTTCGACGAGGAAGAAATGAAGAAGACGGAAGTCTCGACCTGGGACGGCACCATCTGATATTATGTCAGACCAAAGACCAAAGACCAAAGACGAAAGACCAAAGACCAAAGACGAAAGACCAAAGACCAAAGACGAAAGACCAAAGACTTTAGACAGAAGCACTGACCGAAATACAGATCTCAGGTCTTCAGTCTATAGTCTCCGGTCTATGAAAGAAAGGATAATTAATTTATGATCAAAATCGGCATCATCGGCGCGGGACGCATCGGCAAGGTGCATCTCGAGTCCATCTCCTACCGCGTACCGAACGCGGTCGTAAAGGCGGTCGCCGACCCCTTCATGAACGACGAGACGAAGGCGTTCATCGAAGGCTTCGGCGTCAAAGAGATCTACACGGATTATAAAAAGATCCTTGCGGATCCCGAGATCGACGCGGTCCTGATCTGCTCCTCCACCGACACCCACGCATCGATCTCCATCGAGGCGATCGGGGCGGGCAAGCACGTCTTCTGCGAGAAGCCCGTCGACCAGACGGTCGAAAAGATCCTCGACGTCAAAAAGGCGCTTGAGGGCAAAGACCTCAAGTTCCAGGTCGGCTTCAACCGCCGTTTCGACCATAACTTCGCCGCCGTGCGCGCTGCGGTGGAAAACGGCAGCATCGGCAAGACCCACATCGTCAAGATCACCTCCCGCGATCCCGCCCCGCCGAACCCGGCATACATCAAGGTCTCCGGCGGCATCTTCCTGGATATGACCATCCACGATTTTGATATGGTCCGCTTCCTTTCCGGCAGCGAGGTCGAGGAGATCTACGTCAATTCCGCGGTCCTGGTCGATCCCGCGATCGGCGAGCAGGGCGACGTCGACACCGCCCTCATCACCATGAAGCTTGCGAACGGCGCGCTCGCCGTGATCGACAATTCCCGCAAGGCGGCTTACGGATACGACCAGAGAGCCGAGGTCTTCGGCTCCAAGGGAATGGTCGCCACCGCGAACGACACCCTTTCCACCGCCGTTATCTCCGACGAGAACGGCGTCACCGGCGAAAAGCCCCTGTATTTCTTCCTTGAGAGATATATGGAGTCCTTCGCCACCGAGATGCGCGATTTCGTCGATTCCGTCGTGAACGACAAGCCCGTCAAGGTCGGGATCGAAGCGGGCCTCCAGTCCGTGCTGATCGGTCTCGCCGCAAGGAAGAGCGTCGAGGAACACCGTCCCGTCAAGCTCTCCGAGCTGCTGTAAATTACAAAAAACCGTCCGTCCGGTTCTCAGAATCGGGCGGACGGTTTTTCGGATCGGAGCGCGGAGATATGTGCGGATGCGTTGCGTGCTGCGTTTTGCGTTTTGCGTGTTGCGTGCTGCGTTTTGCGTGCTGCGATGCGTTCGCACCGAAGTGTTGCGCGTTGCGTATTGAGAAAAATGTGACTGTGAAGTGTGAAATAACCGTCAATCCGATGTTGTAACTGTTGCGTTGGCTTTTTCACAAATCACGAATCACAAATCACGAATCACGAATCACGAATCACATACCTCACATCTTATACAAATATCCATTTTACTCTTGCATTATTATTATAAAAGATGTATAATTACAGCATATTGCAAGAATGCGGAGGTATTTATGGAAACGAAAACAGAAATAAATTCCGAACCGATGACGGATATGCTCGAAAGCGTCAACGAAGAAAAGGCAAAAGCATCACTGACCGAAAAGGCGGCGGGGTTTTTCCTTGCGCTCAAACAGAACTGGAAGGTGCCGCGTACGGGAGAATATACCTCAATTAAAGAATTCATGTTCTACTGCCTCGGCATTATGGGCGTGTGCGGCTTCACGTTTATCTGCAACGAAACCGTGGCGTTTACCGCCGGGTATCTCTGCGGCTCGATCTTCGAGATCAAGATGCTCGACTTCACGGTCATTACCGTGATCGCGCTGATCGTGAAATACGCGACGCTTTACCTCGAGTCGCTGTCCATGACCATTTTCGAAAATCTCGGCCATCTCGACAAAGACAAAGCGCGTACCGCGCGCATCGCTTACATCGGCTGCGCGCTGGTCGGCGTCGGCTTCTATTTTATTCCCTCGGCGCCCTTTGAAATGATTATCAAGGGTCTGCCGCAAATCGTTGCGAACATTCTCGTGATCACCGGCGTGGGCGGCCATGTGAACTGGTATCTGCGCAAAAAATTCTGCAGAAAATACGGCAGATACAAACCCTTCCTTGTGGCGTACGGGCTCCCGATCACGATCCTGACCGTGATCATACCCTTTGTGCCGAGAACGCTGGATTATACGACGAAGCTCGTCGTACTGCATTTTCTGTTTACGTTGAGAGCGCGTTTTTCGGCGCTGTATCAGGATAACCCCAAAGCGATCGTCGCGCTCATCACGCCCAACAGCGTCGAGCGGCAGAAGTATTATTCCATCGGCGCGAT
>JAFRTA010000420.1 GCA_017427315.1 Clostridia bacterium | reverse complement strand
GAAAATCAGAAGCGATACGCCGCCGATTGCGAACAGGACGATGACCGGGGCGAGGAATTCGTACGAAATGGGGTTGTAGATGCTGCGGCCGATTTTGCTGTAGGAGAGGATCTTCGGAGAATAGCCGATCAGCGAGATGAGCAGATACCGGTCGAAGGGGTACTGCTCCGCGCCGTAGATCCGGCTGATTTTGTTCGTCGGCGTCCACGGTATGAGGCGCGTGAGCAGAAGGATCATTCCCTTGCCGTATTTCGTCTCGAAGGTCTTGCGGATGATCGCGGAGCTGACGAGCTTTTTGTCGAGCTTGCCGATATTGAACCGCACGCCCCACAGATAACGGATCGACATCAGAAGGGCCATGCCGACCGCGTTGATGATCACCGCCTCGGTATACGGGAATACCATGCCCGTGATCACGAACATGAACGACAGGGGGATCGGCAGCACGCTCTTGAGCGTGAACAGCAGCTCGATGATGATCACGATCATCCATTTCGCGTCGAGGGACGCGACGGCGAGCTGGATCTCATAAAGTTTGTCGGTCAGCTCGACGTACTGCAGCCGGATCAGGTCGAGGTTGCCGTACTGCGTCAGCAGCAGAAGCAATACCGAGAGGGAGAGCATCGCGACGCCCGTGACGTTGATGAACCTGCCCAGGGCGCGGCTTTTGGTTTCATGCTGCAAAAAATCCCTCCTTTTGATATTGAATCGCATCGCTTTTTATGATACTATTTAAAAAAAGAAAGCGAGGCAGAAAGAATGAAAATCGTGGTGCTGGACGGTTATGCCGAGAACCCGGGCGATCTCTCGTGGGACGCGCTTCACGCCTTCGGCGAGGTCGAGATCTACGACCGCACGCCGCCGGAGCTTATCCTTGCGCGCGCCGCCGGGGCGGAAATCGTCGTGACGAACAAAACGCCGCTGACCGCGGAAACCCTTGCCCGGCTGCCGGACGTAAAATTCATCGCGCTGCTTTCAACGGGCAGCAACGTCGCGGACTGCGCGTACGCCCGCTCCCGCGGGATCCCGGTATCGAACATCCCCGCCTATTCCACGGAATCCGTCGCGCAGCTCGTGTTCGCGTTTATCCTCGAGCATACGCGAAAGGTCGCGCTGCACAGCGCGTCGGTGATGCGGGGCGACTGGGCGGCGTGCCCGGACTTCTGTTATGCTCTTGCGCCGCTGACGGATATCAAAGACAAGACGATCGGCGTTTTCGGCTACGGCAGCATCGGCAGGACCGTGGCGCGCATCGCGCTCGCGTTCGGCATGCGCGTTCTTGCGCATTCCCGCTCGCACACATCGGGCGGCGAAAACGGTGTGACCTTCTGCAGTCTCGATACGCTGCTCGCCGAGAGCGATTTCGTGACGATGCACTGTCCGCTGACTGCGGAAACGACGGGCCTTGCGGATGCGGCGTTCTTCGCAAAAATGAAGCGCACCGCGATATTTATCAATACCTCGCGCGGTCCGGTCGTCAACGAAAGGGACCTTGCCGACGCGCTGAACAACGGCGTCATCGCCGGAGCGGGGCTCGATGTGCTCTCGTCGGAGCCGCCGGAGGCGGACAATCCGCTGTTTTCGGCAAAGAACTGTTTCATCACGCCGCACATCGCATGGGCTTCGTTCGAGACGCGGCGGCGGCTGATGGATATTTTCATCGGCAATATCGAGGCGTATCTGAACGGATCGCCGCGTAATACGGTCAATTGACGCAAAAACAGTCATACTAAATTATTATATTATATTTTTTCGGATAACTCAATACCCGAATCGGAAATATTTTTCGGTCCAAAGACAGAGAATTTGTCAAAGAAGCTTGAAAACAGAGTATAATAAGGGTATAATAATATTTTAATAAACATAATGCGGAATATTTGCCGCAGAGCCGGAATCGGAGAGGAGCGCGTCCCCGGATGGCGGAACGGGAAAGAAAACAAAGCAGAACGGAGCTTGCTGTTTCGGGCGTGCTTTTTGCCGTTTTGTTCGTGCTTTTCGCTTTTTGTCTTTTTGCCTGCGCAAAATACGGCGCCAAAGGGGCGGACGAGTCGTTCTATCTGACGATCCCGCACCGGCTTCTGTTGGGCGACGGGCTCGTCAGCGACGAGTGGCACCCCTCGCTGTTCTCTTCGTTTTTTCTGTATCTTCCGTTCCGCGCCTTTTATGCCCTGCGGGGAAGCGCGGAAGGCGCGGTGCTGTTCTTCCGTTATCTGTACTGCGCGTTGAAGCTCGTCTTCTTTCCGTATATCTTTTTTTCGCTGTTCCGGCGCGGCGCGCTGCGCGCGCTGGTGTGCGCCGTCGTGTTTACCGCGTTTACGCCGTGGGCGATCTGCGCGGTCAATTACTATACCGTTCCGCTGTTTTCGGGCGTCGTCGTCTGTATGATTCTGTTCGTCCGTGAAAAAGCGGGCCCGGCGCGGCTCCTGTTCGCGGGGTTTTCGTTCGCGTGCCTCGTGATTGCGCAGCCCGCCGCGGCGTCGATCTATGTGATTTACTGCGCGTTCCTGATTGCAAAGAAGGCGGCTGCGAAAAAAAACAAAGCGCCGTTCTCCTTCGCGGGGGAGCTGCTTTCCGTTCGCGTATGGGGTCTTATCACCGGCGGGATCGCGCTTTGCGCCGTGTTGTTTTTCGTTTATCTGATGCGGAACAACACGCTCGGCGGGTTCCTGCGGTCGCTGCCGGAGCTGATGGGCGAGGACCTGCGCCGGGAATCGATTTTCAATTTCGGAAAGCTCGGCACGCTTATGCGCAGCGTCGGCGTCCCGGCCTTTCTGCTCAACGTTCTGCTGCTCGTTTTTCTTGCCGCAGCGCGGAAAAAGCTTTCCCCGTATCGTCCGGCGCTGTTTTTCGTCTGCTGTGCGTGTTTTCTTTTTACGACGCTTTCGCAGTTTTTCGTCTTTAACGGCAATTTTATCAGTCTGCGTCCTTTCGTGCTGTTCCTGTTCGGGCTGCAGTGCTTCCTGCTTTGCGACCCGGCGGACGCCCGCCTTTTGCTGTTCTGGGCGTTCGGCGGCGTGCTGTGCGTCGCTATCGATGCGTTCTCCGTGCAGTCGCTCGGTTTCGGCACCGCCGTTTCGGGGATTCCCGCAGTGCTGCTCTTTTTTGAGGCGGCAGGGCAGGTTGCCGGGCGGCAGGGCGGCGGAACCGTTCCGAAACGCACCCCCGCGGGAAAGCGCGTTCCTGTCGTGCGGCTTCTGACCGTCCTCGGCTGTATCCTGTTCGGGGCGGCGGCTGTTTTCGGCGCAGGTCTGGATCTGGGCACCAGCTCCGTTTTTAATCTCAACGACGGGTATGCGCAGGTGCAGGAGGGGCCTCTCGCGGGGCTGATGATCGATTCCCGGGCGCTGGAAGCGCAGCAGACCGAATTTCGGGACCTCGCCGCCGTCGCGCGGCAGAAAGACGGCGGGCTGTTTATCTGCGGGATCCATCCGGAATGCTATCTTTATGCAGACGCGCCGTATTCGACATACAGCGCGTGGTGCGGGGATGACAACGTGCCCGAACGGGCGCTGCGTTATTGGCGGAAAGAGCCGACAAAACGCCCCGCGTATATTTATATACCGTTTTGCGACCGTCTCGGCGTGGAGATCGACCGCGGGCTGACGGAATCGTATCTCGCGTTTTTCGAATCGGCCTGCGTTTGTTCGCGGGAGGACGCGCAGGGAGGGTATTTGCTGCGCGTGCTCTCCTGGAACGGTGAAAAATGACCGTTCGGCGGTTTGTCGGACGGATCGGAGGATATTATGCGGAAAAAATGGGAATTCTGTTCTCCGGACAGGGAGAAGGCGCTCACGCTGGCGCAGGACTGCGGCATCGCGCCGTTCACGGCGCTGCTGCTGTGCTCCCGGGGGTATGACGACCCCCGCGCGGCGCGCGCGTTCCTTTCTCCGGGCGGGGAGCTTGCGGATCCGTTTTCGCTCAAGGATATGGAAAAAGCCGCCAAACGCGTCGCCGACGCGGTGGACCGCGGAGAAAGCATCTGCGTGTTCGGCGATTACGATGCGGACGGCGTGACCGCGGTTTCGGTGCTGTTCGGTTATCTTGAGGCGCTGGGCGCGAACGTGTTTTACCGCATCCCGTCCCGCAGCGAGGGCTACGGCCTCAACGCCGCCGCGGTCGAAGAGCTTGCCGCGCAGGGCGTTTCGCTGATCATTACCGTCGATAACGGCGTCAGCTCCTTCGACGCGGGGGAAAAGGCGCGGGAGCTCGGCGTGTCGCTCGTCGTAACGGATCACCATAAGCCTGCGGAGGATCGGCTTCCCGCGGCGGACGCGGTCGTCGACCCGCACAGGGAGGACGACGATTCCGGTCTCGACTGCCTTGCGGGCGTCGGCGTGGCGTTCAAGCTCGTCTGCGCGATCGAGCGCGCGGATTACGATTCCCTGCTGGAAGAGTATTCGCAGTACGTCGCGCTCGGCACGGTGGCGGACCTGATGCCGCTGACCGGAGAAAACCGCGCCATCGTCTCCGCCGGCCTGCGCGCCATGCGCGTCTCGCCCCTGCCCGGGATCCGGGCGCTGGCCGAAAAGGCTGGGCTCGATATTGAAAAACTCAACTCCGGGAACCTTGCGTTCGGTATCGCGCCGCGCATCAACGCCGCGGGCAGAATGAGCAGCGCCTACAACGCGGTAAAGCTCCTGATAAGCGACGATCCCGAAGAGGCGGCGTTTTTCGCCGAGGAGCTGGACGGCCAGAACGAGCTCCGCCACGCTGCGGAAGCGAAGATCGTCGACGACGTCGCCGCGCTGATCGCGGCGCATCCCGAATATGTGCGCGACCGGGTGATTGTGCTCAACGGTGAAAATTGGCACGAGGGCGTGATCGGTATCGTCGCCTCGCGCATCGTCGAGCGGTACGCGCGCCCCGTCGTGATGATTACCGAGAATCCGGACGGATCGGCGAAGGGCTCCTGCCGCGGCGTGGAGGGCTTCTCCATGTTCGAAGCGCTCCAGTCCTGCGCGGATATCCTGACCAACTACGGCGGCCATACCCTTGCGGCGGGGCTCGGGCTTCGGACCGAAAACATTCCGCTGCTGCGGAAACGAATCAACGGATACGCCGCGTCTCACGTGCCGCCGCACCCGACGCTGCAGATCGTCTGCAAGGTGAATCCGGCGGGCGTAAACAACGATTTTCTCAACGGTCTCGATGCGCTGGAGCCCTTCGGAATGGGCAATAAGGAACCGATTTTCGCGCTTTGCGGCATGACCGTGACCGAGATCCGGGCAATCGGCGGCGGAAGGCATTGCCGCGTCACACTGCGCAAAAACGCGACGGAGCTGCCCACGGTTCTGTTCGGCAGCGCGCCGCAGGCGCTGTCCTTCGCGGTGGGCGACCGGATCGACGCCGCCGTGCAGGTTGCGCGGAACGAGTATAACGGCAGGGTCTCGCCTTCGGTGCAGATTAAATCGTTCCGTTTTTCCGGTACGGACGAGGACGCGCTGTTCGACGCCTATATGCTGTATCGGAAATTTGACGCCGGGGACGCGCTGACGGAAGCCGAACGCCTGTCGCTGCTGCCGGATCGGGGCTTTGTCGCGCGGGTCTATCGCGCGATCCGTTCCGACGGCGCGGGGAAAAACGAGGAGGCGCTGCTGCAGCTCTCCAACGCGACGGAACCGCAGCTCGGCAAGCTGCTCGTAACACTGCAGGCGCTGTGCGACGGCGGGCTGATCGTGCCGCAGGGCGCGGGATGGGCCGGCGTGGAGGAACCGCAGAAGACCGATCTGGCGCAGATCCCGATCCTCGCGCGGCTCGGTTTCGTCAATCAATAAAATTCATTCGGACGGGAGGGACGGCAAAATGGAAGATATGCAGGCGGTTTCCGGTTACGCGCAGCTTCGCCGGGCGCTTTCGCAGACCTTTGACGCGGAAGTGATGGCGCAGATCGACCGCGCCTACGCGAAGGCCGAAGCGGCGCATACGAATCAGAAGCGGCAGTCGGGCGAGCCTTATATCATTCATCCGGTCGCCGTCGCGAAGATCCTGTACGAATTGGGAATGGACGCGCCGTCGATCGAAACGGCGCTGCTGCACGACGTGGTGGAGGATACGCCCGTTACGCTTGAGGAGGTCCGCGGCGAATTCGGCGACGAGGTCGCGAATCTCGTCGACGGCGTCACCAAGATCGGCAAGATCCCGCTTTCCACGCGGGAGGAGCAGCAGGCGGAGAATATCCGCAAAATGCTGCTCGCCATGTCCGAGGATATCCGCGTCATCATCATCAAGCTTGCGGACCGGCTTCACAACATGCGCACGCTGCAGCATATGCCCGAGAAAAAGCGACGGGAAAAGGCGCGCGAGACGCTCGAGATCTACGCGCCGATCGCGCACCGGCTCGGTATCCGCGCCGTGAAAGAGGAGCTGGAGGACCGGGCGATCATGTATCTCGACCCGGTCGCGTATCAGGAGATCGGCGACCAGCTCGCCGCGCAGAGCACGATGCGGCAGGAATTCCTCGACGATATCAAGGAGCGTATCCGCACCCGTATCGCGCCCATCTGCGCCGACGCGCAGATCGACGGCCGCATCAAGAGCATCAACGGCATCTACCGCAAGATGTATATGCAGAACAAGAATTTCGATCAGATTTACGATATTTACGCGGTGCGCGTCATCGTCGACACCGTGAACGACTGCTATAACTGTCTGGGCGTGATCCACGATATGTTCCGCCCGATCCCCGGGCGCTTCAAGGATTATATCTCCACGCCGAAGCCGAATATGTACCAGTCCCTGCACACGACCTGCGTCAGCCGCGAGGGGCTGCCGTTCGAGGTGCAGATCCGCACATGGGAGATGCACCGCACGGCGGAATACGGCGTCGCCGCGCACTGGAAATACAAGCTCGGTCTGGGCGGCAGCGACAAGCCCGAGGCGCGCATGGCGTGGATCCGGCAGCTTCTGGAGACGCAGAGCTCCGCCGAGGACGTGACGGATATCGTTTCGGCGATCAAAAACGACCTCGTCCCCGAGGAGATTTACTGCCTGACGCCGAAGGGCGACGTATTCCCGCTGCCCGCGGGCGCGACCGTGATCGACTTTGCGTATGCGATCCATTCCGAGGTCGGCAACCGGATGGTCGGCGCCAAGGTGGACGGCCGTATCGTGCCCATCGATTTCCGCCTTTCCACAGGGCAGATCGTCGAGATCATCACGTCGCCGCACGCGAACAAGGGCCCCAGCCGCGACTGGCTGAACATCGTCAAGACGGGCAGCGCGCGCAGCAAGATCCGTCTTTGGTTCAAGCGGGAGCGGCGCGACGAGAATATCGTCGAAGGCAAGGCGGCGTTCGAGCGCGAGCTGCGCAAAAACAACATCCGCATTCCGGAGCAGGATTATGAGACTTTCCTTGCGGATCTGTCGCAGCGGTATCACTGCAACAGCGTGGATGATTTTTACGCATCCATCGGTTACGGCGGCATCGTGTTGAGCCACATCATGCCCCACGTGCGCGACGAGTGGGTCAAGCTCGTCAAGGCCTCCGAGCCGCCGAAATCGGTGCAGGAGATCCGCGAAGAGATTGCGATTGCGGCGCAGCCCGCCGTACGGCGGCACAGGCACGGCGACAGCGTCGTGATCGAGGGAATCGACAACTGCCTGGTCAAGCTTTCCAAATGCTGCAGCCCGATTCCCGGCGACGAGATCATCGGCTTTATCACCCGCGGCCACGGCGTTTCCGTCCACAAACGCGACTGCAACAACGTCCCCGCGGATATCTCGATGTGCGCCGAGCCGGACCGCTGGGTCCGCGCGCATTGGGACGAGGATACCGGCTCGAACTTCGGCGCGACGATCCGCATTTCCTGCGACGACCGTTACGGCCTGATGGCGGATATCACCGCCGTTCTCGCCGCGATGCACGTGATGATCCTGAATATCTATACGTTGAGCAACAAAGAGAAAAACGCCGTCGGCGCGATCGTTCTGACGCTGTCGGTGGATTCCGTGGAGCAGCTCAGAACCGTCGCCGACCGGATCCGGAAGATCCGCGGCGTGACGGGGATCACGCGCGGTTAGGTCATTTTGAAAAAATCCGGACGGGAAAACGTCCCGCCTGAATACAGGAGGATGGCAATATGAAAAAGCTGTATAAATCGGAGACCGACAAAAAGCTCGCAGGCGTCTGCGGGGGCATTGCGGAATACTTCAACATCGATTCCACCATCGTCCGGCTCATATGGGGGCTGACGGTCCTCTGCGCCGGAACGGGCGTGCTCGCGTATATCATCTGCGCGATCATCATGCCCGACCGTCCGCCGCTTGCGGACGATTCCGGGGTTTACGACGAGAGAAACGACGTATGAGGGCCGTGATTCAGAGAGTGCTCGGCGCTTCCGTCGAGGTCGGCGGCGAGACCGTCGGCGAAATCGGCAGGGGTTTTCTCGTTTTGCTGGGCGTGATGCGCGGCGATACCGAGGCCGAGGCTGCGCTGCTTGCGGCAAAAACCGCGAAGCTGCGCGTGTTTGAGGATGAAAACGAAAAAATGAACCTCGCCCTGCCCGACGTGGGCGGCGAGGTCCTTGCGGTTTCGCAGTTTACGCTCTGCGCGGACTGCAGAAAAGGGAACCGCCCCTCGTTCGATCCCGCCGCCGCACCGGACGAGGCGAAGCGGCTGTATGAATTCTATGTCGACGAGCTGGAGAAAAACGGTCTTCCGCGGCCGCAGACGGGGATTTTCGCGGCGGATATGAAGGTCTCGCTTGTCAACGACGGTCCGGTCACGATCATTCTCGATACGGATAAAATGGCCGTTCCCGGCAGAAAAGGGTGATTCCGTGAAAATCGAAACGCTTTTCTTCGGCGACCGCTGGGCGAACAGCTATCTGCTCACCGATGAAAACGGCGTGAGCGCCCTGGTCGATCCCGGCGCGCCGACGCCGCGGCTGACGGACGCGCTTGCGGGAAAAAACGTCCGGTGCATTCTGCTCACGCACGGTCATTTCGACCATATTCTGGCCGCTCCGGCGGTCAGGGAAAAGACCGGCGCCGAGATTCTGATCCATCGGCTCGACGCGCCGATGACCGAAGACGCCGGGCTGAACCTTTCCCTGCATGCGCTCGGCAGGGACCACACGCCTTTCTCGCCCGACCGGCTTCTCGAGGACGGAGACGTCCTGCCGTTCGGCAATCTCCGCGTGCTGCACACGCCGGGGCACACGCCCGGATCGGTCTGTTATATCGGGGACGGTTTTATCGTCAGCGGCGATACGCTGTTTGCCGGCGGGATCGGCAGAACGGATTTTCCCGGCAGCGACCCTGCGGAAATGAAAAAATCCCTGCGGCGGCTCGTTGCCCTTCCCGGTGATTCCGACGTTTATCCCGGCCACGGCGACGCGACGACGCTGCAGAACGAGCGCGTCAATAATTATTACGTCAATTATCTGATTCGGTAAATCATGCTTACGTTAAGGATCAATCACCGCTTCCGTTACGAGACGGAAAAGCTGGTGCGGGAATTTTTTCCTTTTGAAGAACTGAATATCACGGACGCTCTGCCGGAGGACGGCGGCGACCGGATCGAGTCGCTGATCGGCGTCG
>JAFRTA010000419.1 GCA_017427315.1 Clostridia bacterium | reverse complement strand
TTTTTCCCGCGTCGCAGAGAACGCAGGAACAGACGTACCGTCTCCCGCCGCCTTCCGTGCAGGTCGGGGGATTTGACGAATCCGCCTCGACCCAGGCGTGCCCTGTCGCGTTGAAGTGGATGATCGAAGGATACGGTAAGATGGAATTTCCCTTGAAATACATGAACCGGACTCCGAGCGATCTCCACTGCTCCTGATTGCCGCCGTAAAACACGTATTTGATATTGCGGTTTTCTTTCATATCAAAGCAGTAACTGAGATCCCGGACACTTGCCGGAATGGAGATCTCCGTCAGGTTTTTGCATCCGGTAAGCTCGCACTCAATATATTCGACGCCCTCCGGAATCGAAAGCTTCGTCAGATTTTCCGGACGGTCAAAAGCTTCACGCCAAATGATCTTCACATCGGCTGGAATCGCATATGCCGCGTCCGATTTGGCGTCCGGATAGTAAAGCAGCCGCGTATGATCTTTTGAAAACAGCACGCCGTCCATGCTGTCGTAATACAGATTGCCGTCCGCGACGCGGAGCGCCGTCAGCTCGCAGCAGCTGCGGAACGCGCTTCCGTCAACATTCCTGACGCTTGCGGGCAGCGTAACCTCCGTCAACGCGCCGCACGACCCGAACGCGGAGGATCCGATCTGCACGACGCCTTCTTCGATCGTCAGCGACGTCAGCGCTTTATTGTTATAAAAAGCGTTGGACCCGATTATTCCGACGGAGCCGGGGATCGTTAATGCGCATATTTTCCGGCAGCCCGAGAACGCGTAATTTCCGATCTGCTCAAGGTCGGCAGGAAGCGTCAGTTCCGTCAGTCCGCTGCAGCTCATAAAAGCAAATCTGTCTATGATCCTGACCGTTTCCGGCAAACCAACGCGTTCCAGTTCGCTTCTGCCATAAAAAGCTTTCTCCCCGATGATCTTTACACCTTCCGGAACACTGTATTCCGTCCCGCTGCCGGCGTAGAGCAACAGCGATTCACCGGATTTATCAAACAGGACGTTGTCAACTGACTTATAGTTCGCATTTTCCTGGCTGACGGTCAATTCCCGAAGATTTTTGTTTCCGGTAAGAGCATATATATTCAGCCCCGCCGCGTTTTTCCCGAAATGGATACGTTCAAGCCCGTTACAGGAAGAAAGCGCGTAATCTCCAATCGTTGTCACGCTGTCAGGAAAGATCATCTCGCGGACGCCGGAGCCGAAAAACGCATATTTCCCGATCACGGAAAGTCCCTGCGGCAAGGCTGCCTGCGTCAGCGCCTTGCAGTTATAGAACGCATAATCCCCCAGCTTCGTTACTCCTGCGCCGACCGCGACGGAAACGATCCGATCGCGGAATTCAAACCACGGCGCCGTAACGACCTGCTGTCCGTCGATGGCCGATTTTGTATAATCCGCCATCGCCCCGCTGCCGGAAATCGTCAGTACGCCGTCCTCTCCGAGCGTCCAGGTCAGATTTCCTCCCTGTGCGCCGCATTCGCCGGACGCGACATAGTGCGCGGGGATCGCCGGGACCGTCACATGCTCTCTCGAAAGCTCCGCGCCGCAGACCGCGCAGTATACGACCTCATCATAGCCGCCGTCGGCGTCCCCGGTCGCGGCGATCTCGTTCTCAACGACCGTCTCGGCGGGCGTATGCCCCGTGCTGTTATAATGCACCGCGACATTCTGCAGGCCGGATTCTGCGTTGATCGTGATCTCGGAGGCGTCGCCGGCGAAAAACACGTATTTCAGCGCCGGGGACAGGAACGCGTTCTCCGCGACGGCAGCCGTGCCCGCGGGAATGGTATATTCCGCGGCGTCTCTGCCTGCGGGGTACGAGAGCAGCGTCGTCTCATCTTTGGTAAAGAGCACGCCGTCGACCGCGGCGAATACGCTGTTGCCCGCGGCGACCTCATACGCCGTCAGGTTTTCGCAGCCGAGGCGGCTGTCGAATCTGCAAGCGGTATCGTAGCTGAAACCAGTACTATAACTGCCGTAGTAGCTATAACCGGTTTCACCTTCTTCCGCCGGACTGGAATAACAGATAACGTCGCAGCCGAGATCGCTCGCTGATTTCGGCAGAGAGAGCGTGTGAAGGCTTCCGCAGCCGGAAAACGTTTCCGCACCGATTCCCCGGATCCAGGGCAGCTCGATCTCGTAGAGGGAACTGCAGCCGCGGAACGCACCGTTTTCGATCACTTCCGCACGAACGATCGCCCGCTGCAGCGACGTGCAGTCGGCGAACGCGCCGTTCTGGACAACGATCACGGATGACGGAACGTTGACCTGCTTCAGGTACGGGTTCCCGCGGAACGCTTCGATGGCGATACAGTCGACGGTTATACGATCGATAAAACAGAAGCTGTCTTTCGGAAGCTCATCCGGTACGGTAAAGACTTCGTCCTTTTTCCCTTCGGGATAAATGAACAGCTCGTACCGGGCCAGAGAATTGGAGATGGGATCATACCATACTGTTTTCCCGCTTTTTAAGAGGACTTTCTTTCTCAGAAAATGCCTTTTGTAAAGCACGCCGTTGATCGACACGTAGGACCACGAAAGATAGACGCCGTCGATGTCGTTGCTGTAAATGTTTTCCAGCGCGCCGCAATTTGTGATGAAATTCCTGTAGATATTATTGAAGGATCCGTTCAGGTGGATTTCTTTCAGTGCGGGGCAATCCTTCAGAAGGTTTGCTCCGACGTTATAGCCGTTGCCGATGATCTTCGCTGAGGTGATCTGCCCGCGGTATCCGTACCACGGCGCGTTTTCCGCGCCGTTCGTCGAAAAGGAAGGAACGTCTGCAAGGATCTCAACGGTCAGCCTGCCGTCGTCGGTCAGCGACCAGGTCAGGATCTGCGTCTCTCCGACGGAGTATTCGCCGCCGTCGACGGTCTCTGGCATGCGCGCGCCGCAGACGTCGCAGACAAGATCCGCATCTTCATCCTTGTGCCCCTTCGGAACGATGACCGAGGTCACGGTCTGACCGCAGACGCTGCAGGTATGGTACTGGCTGCCCGGTTCATTGCAGGTTTCCGCCTCTGTCGTGACCCACGCGTCGTAACTGTGGTTCCGTGTCGCGCTGATCACGGTATGCTCTCTCCGGATCGCGCCGCAGCGGGAACATTCCTCATGCTTTTCGCCGTCTTCTCCGCAGGTCGCAGCCCTGTCGGTGACCCACGCGTATCTGTGGTGACCGGTGGGGTCGATCGCGGTGTTTTCATTCCGGACCGCGCCGCAGGCAGCGCATTCCTCATGCTTCAGTCCGGTTTCGTTACAGCTCGCCGCAACGTCGACGACCCATGCGAACGCATGCTCCCCGGTCGCCTCGATCGCGGTGTTTTCATTCCGGACCGCACCGCAGGCAGCGCATTCCTCATGCTTCAGTCCGGTTTCGCTGCAGCCCGCTTCTTTATCGACGACCCATGCGAACGCATGCTCCCCGTTCGCGGGGATCGCTTCGGTATAGGAATCGCCGCAGGCGCAGGTATAAGTCAGGACGCCGTCAGACGCGCAGGTCGCGGGAGCCGTCACGGCGGCGACATACGAATGCGTATGCTCCGGCGCGTCGACGGTCATCGCCTTGATCGCGGCGTTGGCGATATACGTGTTCTCCGTCGCGTCCTTCCACGAGGTACCGTTGTAGCTCCAGAAGCTCTGCCCGGCGGAATACGCGTGGTAACCGTCGTCCTTTTCCGCGTAGATATAGGCGCCTCTGTCCGCGTTGTAAAGCTTCAGGCAGACAGCGAAGCTCTGCCCCGCGGCGACCGCTGCCGCTTCGTCAAGGCGCGCCGTATGGTAGCCGGGGTATGTTTCGCTGCCCGACAGCTCCGCTGCCAAAACGCCGCTGCGCGGATCGGTCGGATCGGTCGGATCAAGATAAACGGAAAGCTGATAATCCGTATTTCCCAGCGAGGTCCAGAACCCCAGGCTGACGATCCGCTCGTCGCCCGCCGCTTCAAAGAGATTCGCGCTCATCACGTCTTCGCGGTCCGCGCCGATGCTGAGGGTGGTGTTCGCGCCCGCGCCGTCGTACTGATAAATATGTGCATACGCGTCCGCGCTCTCGGGAACGAAGAAATGGAAATCTTCCAGAGAGGGTTCATAATAGGACATATAGAAGCAGCCGTCCGCGGTATAGCGGGAGTTGTTCCCCCAGCTGTTTTTGCAAAGCCATGCGCCGCTGCCCGCGGGCTGCACGTCGCCGAAGTTCTCCGGGGCGTAATCGTCGTCCCAGCCGATCACGCTCACGCCGTGGTTGACGCGTCCGGTCGAGGTCTGATAATACCCGACGGAGCCGTCGTTGACCGTATAGCGGGACTTGTCGCTGAAATACATGACGGTCAGCGCGCCGTGCTCAAGGATCGCCGTCTTGACGTCGGCGATCAGCCGTTCCCGATCCTCGTCCGCGAACGCGTCGATTTTGCCGCTGCCGGCAAGACGCAGCTCGCTGACGTAGCGGTCGGTTTCCGGATAGACGACGCTGTTTTCAAACGCTTCGTCAAAGGGATAATCCGCTTCGGCCGCGACGCCCGCGCCTCTGGCGAGCGCCCAGTCGACAATGGTGTAGTTTCCGCCGCCCTGATAGATCGTCAGAGGATCGTTCGAGGACGGATCGTTTTCGCTGCCTTTGTCGCCGAAGGTCGGATCGGCGGGGTCGGCCGTCTCGATATTCCGCGCGAAGTTGACAAGATGCGCCTCGGAATAATCCGCGGAGGAGGCATCTGCGAGCCCGTTCAGAACGGCGGCGGACTCGATCGCTGAGATCGCGGAGAAGCCCCAGCAGCAGCCTGCGCTTCCCTGGCTCTTCACGCTTGTGACAAGCCCCTGTTCCCGCGCGTCGTAGCTCGCGGGCAGGGAAATCGCCGGCGCGCGCCTGCCGCCCTTCGCGGCGGGGTACGGCACGCCTGGATCGACGGCGCCGTTCTCGTCGACAAAACGGGTCGTGAAGCCGCCGTCGTCCGTTTCCATGGTCAGGACGCGCACTTCCGGCTCCGCTTCC